>JABDJF010000695.1 GCA_013002645.1 Myxococcales bacterium | reverse complement strand
GGCCCAGGCCGAGATGGTGACCGAGCTCGCGCAGCTCATCTACGACTTCGCTATGCGCTAGCGCGCGCCCCCAATAGAGAGACGAACTCCCACCAGAAAGCGAGAACACTCGAAGATGCCCAGACTCCAAGACAAGGTTGCGATCATCACCGGCGGCAGCGGCGGAATCGGTGCTGAGGCGACCCGCATGTTCACGGCCGAAGGCGCCTCGGTGGTCGTCGCCGATCTCGACGAGGACCGCGGACGCGAGCTCGTTCGCAGCGTCGTCGAGTCCGGAGGCAGAGCCGAGTTCTTTCGGACCGACGTGACGTCGTCCGAGGACTGGGACGCATTGATCGACTTCACCCGCGGCACGTTTCAGAAACTCGATGTCCTGATCAACAATGCCGGCATCAGCCACCTGGGGATGACAGACCCGACCTCGCTCGACGGCTGGAACCAGCTCATGAACGTGAACGCCAGCAGCATCTTTCTCGGAACGAACGCCGCCGTACCGGCGATGACCGAAGCGGGCGGCGGCTCGATCGTCAACGTCTCGTCCGTGTACGGCATCCTGGGATCACACGGACACCCCGGCTACAACGCATCGAAAGGGGCCGTCCGAGCCCTGACCAAGGCCACGGCGGTCAGCCAAGGGTCGCGGGGCATCCGCGCAAACTCGGTGCACCCCGGCGTCATGCCGCCGATGCGAACGGGCGGAACCGTCGACGACCGGATTCTCGAGCTACGTGCAGGCTTCGCAAAGTCGACTCCACTCGGCAGACTGGGAACATCGGCCGATGTTGCGGGCGCGCTGCTCTTCCTCGCGTCCGACGAATCGAGCTACATCACCGGCGCCGAGATCGTCATCGACGGCGGACTGATGGCTCAATAGCGAGCCCTAAACACAAGCAGGAGAACTGCGATGACCGACAACATAATGTTCCTGATCGAATCGGAGATCCTTCCCGGCAAAGAGGCTGAACTGCGCGGCGTCGTGCGCGAGTTGGGCGAGCACGTCACCGCGACCGAACCGGGAACGTTGCGCTACGACTGGTTCATCAACACCGAGGCGCAGACCGTTCGTCTCGTGGAGGAGTACGACTCGTTCGAGTCAGCGATGTTCCACGGCAAGAACTACGCGAAGTTCCGAATCAAGCTCGACGAGCTTCGTGTAGTCACGAAACGCACCATCTGCGGTGACATCTCCGACGAGACCAAGGCAACCTTGGACCTGCTCCAGCCCGAGTACTTCCAGAGCATCTAGAACGGCGTGCCGAACGGGGAGCAATCCAAGCGCCCCGATGATGAAGCGTCCATCATCACTGGAGCTTTTAGCTCCCTACGTGCGATTCGTCGTCTATTCGTAACGAGTCGCTCTACCGGCGAGTGGATTTCGACTTGACCTAGAGTTGACCTAAGTGTTCGTCGCGCACCTCTACGCACGGTAAACCTCGTAAACATCAATGAATTCAAGGATCGAAACACGTTGCCAACGTGAGGGGGAGGCGCGAGCGATCAGCGAGTGACGAGTATGAGAGGTCGAAGATCTCGAAGGGGATGCCAGTTCGAATCTGGTCTCGTGCTCCACAAAAGAAAAACTTGTTCCTAGACGAGGAGCGGGTTCTTTTTGTATCTGGAGCTTGATGTTGGTTTTGCTTTGGAGCCTTGGGCTTAAGAACATGCAAACGGGCGGAGGCCCGCGGGCTCATGCCGTGCGCAGCCGACTCGCGACGCGAGGAAAGAGGCCCAGTGCGTTTCCGCGCTCGACGGACTCGTGTGCCGCTGAATCAAAGCCGTCGAAGGATCGAACGCCCGCGGCAGTGAGACCCGCAATCGGTTCAGGAGCGAAGGGATAGTCGCTGCCGAAGAGAATCTGTTCCGGACCGACGAGCTCGCAGAGCGATCGAAGCGCGTGCGGGTTCGCGGACAGGGCGGTGTCGTAGTAAAGCTGCTGCAGGTAGTGCATGCCGCCCTTGGGTGCGCGCTCCATGAGGTCCGGCTCGCGAAGCCACAGGAGGCTGAACCGCCACGCGAGGTACGGAACCGTGCCGCCGGCGTGCGAGAGGATGAAGCGGATGTTCGGGTAGCGTTCCAGCGCACCCGTGTACGCCAGATTGAAG
>JABDJF010000674.1 GCA_013002645.1 Myxococcales bacterium | reverse complement strand
CGCTCGAGATCACGCGCATTCGTGAGATCGTGAACCCGCTTCCGCTCATCGAGCTCCCACGCGAGCACGCGGCTGTTCTCGGAGTTGCCGATTTCCGCGAGGAGGTCGTGGCCGTCGTCGACTTGCGCGGTGTTTTCGGATTGGCGCCTCAGGAGCCGACACGGCGTACGAAATGGTTGATCCTCGAGACCCGTCGGGGGCTCGTTGCGGTCGTCGTGGATGCGGTGCACGACGTCTTTTCGTCCGAAAACGAACGGCCGCGTCACGTGCCGATGCTCGATGAGCGCCAGCTGGAGCGGGGAATCAAGTCAGCGTACCGGTACGATGAGCGGCTCGTGTTTCTGCTCGATGCTGACCAGGTGGCCCAGCCTGCCTTCGAGATCGCGGCCGCCGAGATCCCCTTTCTGCCTTCGGAGACGCCATGACGCAAGATGGGCTCGACGAGGCGTTTCACTCCGCCGATCCAGACGTCCGGCGTAGAGCCGTCCAAGGGATGAGCCTTCGTCCTCGAGGCACCCCGCTCAAGCAGATCGTCGATGCGCTTTCGGACTCGGACTGGCGTGTCCGCCGGGAAGCCATTTCTCTGGCTGCGCAATCCGCGGAGAGAGATGCACTCGTCGATTCACTGCTCGCTCGCCTCGTCGAGACCGACAACATCGGCCTCCGCAACGCGGCGGTCGAAGTCCTCGGGATGGTGGCTCAAGGGAAGGCGCACAAGTTCGCCAATGCGTTGGATGGTGCGGGCGGAGGCGCGCAAAAGTTCGTCGTGGAGGCGATGGGCAAGACGCGAGACCCTGGCATGATCGACCACCTGGAGCCCCTCGTTCGGGGTTCCGACGGGAACGTGGCGGCTGCAGCCGTCGAAGCCCTGGTTTGCATCGGCGGCAGCCGCGCCGAGGGTCTTCTCAAGGAGCGCCTCTCCACACCGCACCTGTTTTTGCGCATTTCCATTCTCGAAGGACTCACCCGACTCGGCACGCGGCTGACTTGGAGCGAGCTCGGGCCGGCCGTGGATGACGCAATCGTTCGCCGGATCTCCGCCGAGCTTCTTGGAAGGACTGGCGAGCCCGAGGCGCTCGAGTTTCTTCTCGACCTTGCCACCGATCCGTCGCCTCAAACCTCTTCTGCAGCTCTTCGCGCCATTGCGGTGCTTGCCAGTGAAATCCACGGCGACCGCGACGACCTAGTCGACCGATTGAGTGCATCGAACGACTCGTTTCGGCAAGCGCTCCACGAGGCATTGCTGCATGGAGATACTCCGACCCGACAAGGGGCCGCGTACCTCGCAGTCTTGTGCCGCGACCCGAGCTCCCTCGAAGCGGTGCTCCAGGCAGTTGCCGATGACGTGGTCAGCCCCGAAACGATCGCAGCACTTCGCACGTCCGGAAGTGAGCTCATAGAACCGCTGCTAATGCAGCGTGGCAGCGAACCGCGGGTCTGGGCGATCGCGCTCGAGCTCGCCGCAGAGCTCAGCTATCGGCACCTGGAAGAGGTGCCGGCGGCCATCCGCGATCGGATTCGAAGCCTGATCGAGCGGGACTTGACGGATGCAGCCGACGCGGTCCGGGCGGCGGCCGCAGAGAGCCTTCTGTGGTGGGGCGACCCCCGCGACTGTCGCGCCCTCGTCGAATGCCTGAGTAGTCCGTCTCATCAGGTTCGCGCTGCGGCCACTAGCGCGCTCGAGGGGCTTGCGAAGCGGGTGCCCGAAGCCGTCGAGGAGGCGCTCCGCGAGGCCGACATCGATGGCCCCGGAGGCGCCGACATCGCGCATGTGCTGTCTCGACTCAATTCGGCGGGCGCCGAAGAGCTTCTGAAGCGCGGTCTGCACAGCGGCGACGCACGGACGCGGAGAGCCGCAGTGCAGGCGCTCGCAATTGCCAATGCGAGCGACATGGCCCAGCTGATCGGATACGCGGTCGCAGACGAAGACATCGACGTTCAAATCGCGGCCGTACGAACGCTCGGGCAAATGAGCACGGGTGAGGCCGATGGCCCGCTTGGTACTGCGCTCGAATCCCGCTTTGCACCCACGCGTGCCGAGGCCGCTCTGGCCCTCGGTAGGCGCGAAGCCAATGGGTCCATCCCGCGAATTCGCGCCCTGCTGGAGGACAAGGAGCCGGTCGTCGTATCGGCAGCCCTCGATGCTCTAGCTTGGTTGGGCGATTCGGAAGTCGCTAGGGCCGTCGAGCGTGCGCTTTCGCATGCCGACGACGAGATTTTCCAGGCGGGCCTTCGCGCTGCGCGAACGTTGCCTGTCCATGATGCCGAGCGTCTCGTGAGCAGAGGGCTCACGCATTCGGCTTGGAACGTTCGGATGCTGGCGATCAAATTGCTGCTCGACCTCGATACAGACCGCACGCGTCTGGTCTTGCGCCGCGCCTTGACCAACGAGACGGATTCGATGGTCAGGCACGCGATCGAGAGCGGCCTTCGGCTAGGTGCGTAACGTGACCTTGTTGCACGATACGGGGCCGAGTCTGAACTTGAGAGAGTTCCGTCTGATCCGAGATTTCATCAATCAGTTCTGTGGGATCTACTTCGCCGATGACTCTTCGTACGTCGTCGAACGGCGCCTTCGCGAGCGTCTTCGCGAGCTCGGGGTCGAGGATTTCGCCGAGTACTACCGCTACTTGCAGTACCACCCAAAGGCGGAGCGAGAGCTCGAAGCGGCGGCCGAGGTTCTGACGACCAACGAGACATACTTTTTTCGCGAAGCGTATCAGCTTCGAGCCTTCACCGATGAGATCCTCCCGGCCGTGCGCGCTCGGTCACTCGCGCGCGGGTCGAAGCGGCTCGACGTTTGGAGCGCAGGATGCTCGAGCGGCGAAGAAGTCTTCACGGTCGCGATGCTCATCGATGCGAGCGGCCTCTTCGACGGCTGGGACGTTCGTGTCTTCGGAAATGACATCTCGCGTCGGGTCCTGACGAAGGCCCGTGGGGCGACCTACAGCCAGGCGAGCTTCAGGGCGATGATTCCCGAGTACGCGAAGTATTTCATCGACACGGAAGAGGGCAGGCAGGTGCACCCGCGCATCAGGGCGATGTGCCACTTCGGTCATCTGAACCTCATGAATCAGCGTCGCGCCGCAATCGTGGGGCGCGTTGACGTGACCTTCTGCCGGAACGTCTTGATCTATTTCGACGATGCATCCCGTAGGAAGGTGTTGGAGACCATCTACCAACGACTGAATCGGGGAGGCTATTTGCTCTTGGGCCACAGCGAGTCGCTCCTTCGTTCGACCACGGCGTTCGAGATTGCGCAGCTCACCACGGACATCGTCTACCGGCGTCCGATCCCGTTTACCGACATGCCGCCGAGGCGAAGTTAGGTGAGAGAGCTTCGCGCACTCGTCGTAGACGACTCCTCGTTGAATCGCCGCACAATCGCGGCGATCCTCAGGGACATCACCGGAATCTCCGAGGTGGACGTTGCGCGGGATGGAGCGGACGCTCTACGAGTGGTCGAAGCCAATCCACCCGACTTCATCACCTTGGATTTGGACATGCCGCGCGTCGACGGATTCGAATTCCTACAATTCTTGATGGACCGTCATCCACTTCCTGTCGTCGTCGTGTCCGGTCTTTCGGCCAAAGAGAACATCTTCCGCGCCCTCGAGCTCGGCGCGATCGATTTCATCGAAAAGCCACACGGAGGGGACGCTCCCCTCGAATGCTTGCGAGACCAACTCGTCGAGAAGGTGCGTGTCGTGCAGCGGCTATCACCGCTCGCCCTCCAACATGACCTCGCGGATGTCTTTGGGCTCGACGAGGACCTCAGCGCGCCGGCGCGTCGACCGCACGAGCCCACCGTGCTCAAGAGGGTCCCCTCCAAAGTCATCGCGATCGGTGCATCGACGGGCGGACCGCGCGCGCTGGTCACGCTGCTCCGTCACCTACAGGACGACCTCGACGCCGCACTGGTGATCGCTCAGCACATGCCCGCTCGGTTCACGCGCACCTTTGCGGCCCGGCTCGACAAGGCCGGCGTTTTCAAAGTTTCTGAGGCCAAGACCTACGAGCGACTCGCTCGCGGGCACGCGTACGTCTGTCCGGGCGGTCACTGCATCGAGATCGTTCCGTCCGACCGCGGCCCGGCCATCCGAGTCGTTGCGCCCGATCGACGGTCTCGCTACGTCCCTTCCGTCGACCAGCTCTTCAGCTCTGCAGCTCGCGTGCTCGGCGACAAGGCTATTGGCGTCGTGCTCACGGGCATGGGCGACGACGGTGCGAACGGAGCGCGCGACATCTTCGCGCAAGGAGGAAGCATCCTGGTCGAGGCCCCGGAAACCGCGGCGGTTTCGGGCATGCCACTGGCTGTTCAGCGCAATGGGGTGCAGCATCATGCACTCGGGATCTGGGCTCTTGGCGATATGCTCGCAGACCTCACCCGGCCAAGCAGGCGATGAGGAGCGAACTTTGAGCGCACCGCTTCGTATCGTAGGATTGACCTAGCCATGCAACGATATCGCTGCCTCGTCGTCGAGGACTCCAAAACGATGCGCAATATGTTGGCGGAATCCCTGCTCCGAATCCCTGGCATGGAGGTCGTCGAGGCCGACAATGGGCTAGCAGGAATCCGCGCGTTAGCTGCGGGGCAGTTCGACCTCGTCTTGACCGACGTCAACATGCCGGTGATGGATGGACTCAAGCTCGTGCGGCACGTGCGGAGCGACCCGCGCCACGAAAAGACGCCAATTGTGGTTATCACCACGGAAAATGCGCCCAACGACCGCGACCGCGCAATGGCGCTCGGAGCGAACGCCTATATCGAGAAGCCGATCCAAGCGCCTCGAGTGATTCGTGCGGTGCAGAAGCTACTCGAGGGTTGACGACCATGAGCGATGAAGACGCCCCGTCCATGCGAAGAGGCATCCTGCACCCCGACGGCATCAAAGCGACGAAAGACCTCGCCGCCGGCCTCGTTCATGAAATCAACAATATCCTCGGCGTGATCATCGGGAACGCGCACCTCGCCAAAAAAAATGCTTCAGACCCTGCCGCGAGTGAGAAGTACCTGATCGAGGTCCGGCACGCGGCGGAAGAGGGGCGGGAGCTCATGCGTGATCTCGCAGCTTTTGCGAGCGACAATCCACGTGAAACGCGGGTCCTTTCTCTGAACGACCTCGTTACGAGCGCAGTGTCAGACCTCGAAGTCGCCGTCACGCTCGACCTCAGCAGTCGAAATCCAGTGGTCCGTCTCGACCTCTGGTTGGCGCAAGACGCCCTGGGCAGGTTGATTCAATTCATGGCTTCCACCAAGACCGTCGCATCAATCCGACTTGCAACCCGCGTAGTCGGCACCGCGGCCGTCTTGACGATCGAAGACGACGGCGCGACGCCGACCGACCGAGATCTTCAAACGATATTCACGCCTTTCGCGAAAATTGACCGCCGCCCGAACGCCAAGCTCGGACTCGCCAAAATGGCCGATTTGGCATTCCGCTCGGATGGCTTCGTCACCGCTGGCGTGTGTGAGCCCCACGGACTTCGCATCGTGGTGACCCTGCCCGTCGCCGACAGTGCCGCCTCAGACGACGGTCCAGGTGTGTCCTTGCCTCAAAAGGGCATGTAAGTCCGGGTCTCCGAACTGATCTTCGGCCAGCTCACGCTGCGTTTCGACGCTCTCGTCGTAAACAGGACCCCGGTGCCGATACAAAACGCCCAGGGCGACGACGTTGGGCAGGTCGGTGAGCAGCCAGGCGAGCTGGCGATTGGTTTCATCGTGGGTGACGATGTCTTGCTCCGTCACGCCGCCCTCGCCAATGGTCACGACTTCGAGGCCGAGTGTCTTCGTGTTCAAGCGCAGGCCCTTCTCGCCGTTGGCACCGAACGTCATCGGCTGCCCGTGCTCGAGCCAGAGTTGGTAGGCGGGGCCCGTCTTTCGATCGGTGACGAGATCGAAGACGCCATCGTTGAAGACCGGGCAGTTCTGGAGAATCTCGATGAACGCCGCGCCTTTGTGCTCTCGCGCCGCCGTCAAAGCCTCCGGAAGCTTCTTCGAAATGTCGAATGCCCGCGCTACGAAGGTCGCGCCGGCGCCCAGGGCAAATCGCGTCGGCACCACGGGCTGATCGATCGAGCCGAGGGGGCTCGACGGGGTGACCTTTCCGACCTGTGAAGTCGGTGAGTACTGCCCTTTGGTGAGGCCGTAGATCTGATTGTTGAACAAGAGGATCTGCAGGTCGACATTGCGCCGCAGAACGTGGAGCAGATGGTTGCCGCCGATGCTCAGGCCGTCACCGTCACCGGTGATCACCCAGACGTCGAGCTCGGGGTTGGCGAGCTTGACGCCCGTCGCCACCGCCGGTGCTCGCCCGTGAATCGTGTGGAAGCCGTATGTGTTCATGTAGTAGGGGAAGCGGCTCGAGCAGCCGATTCCCGAGATGAACACGGTGTTCTCGGGCGTCGACCCTAGGCTGGGGAGAGTGCGCTGCATGGCGGCGAGGATCGCGTAGTCGCCGCAGCCGGGGCACCAGCGCACCTCTTGGTCGGAGGTGAAGTCCTTGCGCGAGTATTCTTTCTTGGGGGAGTTGGGACTCATTCTGCGCTCCGTTGTAGACGCTCTTCTACCGATTCGACTAGGCCGGCGACTCGGAAGGGCTGTCCTGTGACTCGTGTGAGGCTCTCCGCAGGGACCAGGAATTCGGCCCGGAGCAGCATCGTCAGCTGTCCGAAGTTCAGCTCCGGAACCAAGACGCTATTGAAGGAGCGAAGCAGATCGCCGAGTCCCTCGGGAAGCGGCCAGATGTTCCGCAGGTGGAGGTGGGAAACGTCGTGACCCCGCTCGCGAAGAATGCGGACGGCCTGGCTGATCGCACCGTAGGTCGAGCCCCAGCCGACGACCAGCAAGTCGCCTTCACCCTCGCCTTGATCGACCTTTGCCCGCTCGATGTCTCTGGCAATTCCAGCCACTTTTTGGTGGCGAATCTTGGTCATCCGGTGGTGGTTGTGCGGGTCGTAAGAAATGTGCCCGGTGGTGCGGTCCTTTTCGAGGCCTCCAATGCGATGCTCGAGGCCAGGCGTGCCCGGGACAGCCCAAGCGCGGGCTTCGGTTTGCTCGTCTCGAAGGAACGGATGGAAACCTTCCGGGTCACGGTGGAACTGAACCGGGAATGGTCGCAGCGCGTCGAGGTCAGGAAGCGGCCAGGGTTCCGCACTGTTCGCCAGATAGCCATCGCTGAGCAAGATGACCGGCGTCATGTATTTGACGGCCATCCGCACCGCCTCGATCGCCATGTAGTAACAGTCACCGGGCGTTGCTGCGGCCAAGACCACGAGCGGCGCGTCGCCGTTCCGCCCCACCACGGCCTGGAAGAGGTCAGACTGCTCTGTTTTCGTCGGCAGCCCCGTCGACGGCCCACCCCGCTGCACGTTGACGATCACCAACGGAAGCTCCGCGGCAATCGCCAAACCGATCGTTTCGGATTTCAACGCAATGCCCGGCCCGGACGTCCCCGTCGCTCCGATCGAACCGCCAAAGCTGGCGCCAACAGCCGCCGCGATCGCTGCGATCTCGTCTTCGGCTTGAAAAGTCGTCACGCCGAAATGCTTGAGCCGCGATAGTTGGTGCAGCAGGCTCGACGCAGGCGTAATCGGGTAAGAGCCATACATCATCTTCAAGCCAGCAAGGCGTGCGCCGGTGACGAGCCCCCAGGCGGTGGCTTCGTTGCCGCTGACGTTTCGGTACTCGCCAGGCGTCAGATCGGCGGCGGGCACCTCGTAGGCTTGGATTCCGTGCGGCAACTCCGCATTCTCGCCATAGATGTGGCCAGCGTTGAGCGCGGCGATGTTTGCCTCGGCAACCTTGGGATTCTTCGCGAACTTGTTCTCGAGCCAAGCGACGGTCTGATCGCGTTCGCGTCCGAACAGCCAATACATGAGGCCAAGCGTCCACATGTTCTTGCAGCGGTTGGCCTCTTTCGCTCCGAGACCGACGTCCTTGACCGCGTCGAGTGTCATCTTGTTGATATCGAGCGACAAGATTCGAAAGCGATTCATCGAGCCGTCATCGAGTGGGTTGCGCTCGTAGCCGGCCTTCTTGAGGTTGTTGGAGCTGAATGCGCCGGTGTTGACGACCAGTAAGCCACCGGCCTTGAGCGCGTCGCTGTTCACTTTGAGCGCGGCGGGGTTCATGGCGACCAGCACGTCGGGGGCGTCACCCGGAGTCAGCACGTCGTGGGAGGCAAACTGAATCTGGTATCCCGACACCCCATAGGTCGTGCCGGCCGGGGCTCGGATTTCTGCGGGAAAATCGGGAAACGTCGCCAGGTCGTTCCCGGCGTCTGCCGTCGCAGTCGTGAACTGACTGCCAGTGAGTTGCATCCCATCGCCGGAGTCGCCGGCGAACCGAATCACAACAGAGTCCAGAGTTTCACGCGGACTGGGCTGAACGCGCGCAGCGGCAGTTGTTTTCATGCTCAATCACCGATTCTAGTCCCCGAGGAGCCCATGCGCCCGTCGATCCGGAACCAGCTGGTTGCCCTTTTAGAACCGAGGTCCTCGATCGGCAAGCGCCCTCGGGCAGGTTGGACGAGGAGCCGGTGTCGGCCCATCCTGCGGGCATGACCGAGGTCAAAATCTGCGGGTTAACGACGGTTGACGACGCACTGCGTTGCATCGAGCTGGGGGTCGATTCGATCGGTCTCAACTTCTGGCCGGCCTCGCCCCGATGCGTCGATGCTCGGACTGCCCGTGCGATCGTCGAGGCCGGCGGCGATCATCTCCAAACCGTTGGAGTATTCGTCGATTTCACGTTGGAGCAGGTTCGCAAAATCCTGCGCGAGACCGGCATCGGCTGGGCCCAGCTGCATGGTGCAGAGCCGCCCGAGCTGCTCTCCGCGCTCTTGCCCAATGCATACAAAGCCATTGCCGTGAAGGACGGCTCCGCCATCGAGCTCGCGCGAGCTTACCCTGGCGAGCATATCCTCCTCGACGCCAGTGTTCCTGGGATGCCCGGTGGCACTGGCAGAACCTTCGACTGGGCGATCGCCGCGAAGGTCGCTAAGGAACGCAGGCTGACGCTTGCCGGCGGACTGACCCCGGACAATGTCGCCCAAGCCGTGCGCGCGGTGAAGCCGTTTCGGGTGGACGTTGCGTCCGGGGTCGAGTCGAGCCCGGGTCGCAAGGATCCGGATTTGGTCGAGCGTTTCGTCGACGCCGCAAAAGCTGCATAGCGCCAGCATTACCGACCCGTGCTAGCTTGCTCGGATCAGCTTTAGGAGGATTCATGCGTTCTGTGCTTTTCGCTTCTGCTCTTACCGCCAGCTTGATGTGGCTTGCCCTTGGCAGCGCCCCGGCCGAATCGCAGCCCGACGGCAAGGCCTGTGCGCACTGTGGCAAGGGCCATCCGCACCACGGCCACTGGGGAGCGCACAAATGGGAATACAAATGCGTTCGCCCGGGCAAAAAACCGGATGCGATGACCCAGCAGTTTTCCGGCCTTGGGGCTGAAGGCTGGAGGCTGGCGGAGGCCGACGGCGGGGTCTGGTGCTTCAGCCGGATGCGGCGCACCGAGTAGCAGGCCTCACAGCGCTGCTGCGCGAGCTCGCCGATCGCCTTGTCGCCTAGGCGGTTTGCCGCCCGCCGCGGCTACGCGCGCGCTAGAATTTGATCAGAGATGTAGCTGGCCATGGTGTAGACGGTGATCTGGGGGTTCACCAGGAGCGACGAAGGGAACAGGCTCGCGTCCGGGACGTAGACGTTGTCGAGGTCGTGGCAGAGCCCGTTCGGCCCGACGACGCTCTTGGTGGCATCGGCGCCCATGCGCATGGTCCCCTGCGGATGATACGAGGTGATGCGATACCGATGTTTGCCGTTTTGCAGGCCGTTGATCACCGAATCGACTTGGTCCGCGCTTTCGATCGTGGTTTTGCGCGTGGTCGGCAGATAGACCCGTCGCGCGCCGGCCGCGAAGTAGATCCGGGCGGTCCCGCGAAGCGCCTCCCGCATCGACTCGAAATCGCGGTCGTCGAGGTCGTAGTCGATGCGCTTGCGATCGCCGTCGAGATAGACCCGGCCCACGTTGTGGTCGTGGATCAGGGTGACCGCAGCCTGAAACTTCTTGCTGTTCTGCATGAACTCGACGAACTCGCTGCCGACGCCGCCGTCGATCCACGCGCTCGTGATCACAGGGCCGACCATGCCGGCCTCGAGTAGGTAGCCACCTCGGAGAGGGTTCTCGATGTCGCCCGCTTGCGCGCTCAGCGTGGCGCCAACCCAGGCGTAAATGTCATTTTCATGTTCCCCAAACACCGCGAGCGAAGGGTGGCAGGCGAAGTTGAGTCCGATTTGGCCGCTGCTGTTCCCGATCTTGTTCCGCTGAAATAGAAGCGGCGTCTGCACCGCGCCGGCAGCTACGACGACCAGGCCGGCGCGCACCTGTACGGGCTTCTCTTTGCCGGCCGCATCGGTGGCAACCGCGCGGACCGCGGTGACCCGTCGGCCGCTGACATCGAAGCTTTCGGCTCGCGTGCCGCTGAGGATGGTCGCGCCGAGCTCGCTGGCCCAGGGCAGGTAGGTGACTAGCATCGACTGCTTACGATCGGTCTTGCATCCGGACACGCAGTGCCCGGTCAGCGCGCAGTCGCGGATGTTGCGAGAGATTGGAGACGCCGGGATGCCGACTTTCTTGGCCCCTTCGATCAGGAGCCGGCCATTGTAGTTCACCTCGTGCGGTTCGTTTTGATGGACCGAGAGGTTTCGCTCGACGCGTTCGAAGTAGGGACGCAGCGCCTCGGGCGAGAGGTTCTCGAGGCCGTGCTCCGTTGCCCAATCCGCGAGAACTTGGTTTGGCGCCCGAAAACAGGCGGCGGCGTTCACCACGGTCGAGCCACCAACACACTTGCCCTGAAGAATGGCGAGGTCTCCGGTGGTGTTCACCTGGTTTCCGTGATCCTGGTACAAGGTCTCGAGCGCGGTCGGGGCATGCTCCTCGAATTCGCTAGACGGGATGTGCGGCCCTGCTTCGAGGACCAGGACCCGCGCCCCGGAGCGCGCCAGCTCGTAGGCCGTCACGGCGCCCGCGGCCCCCGAGCCGATGACCAGGACATCCGCTTCGAGCTGGAGGCCTGCCTCGGGGATTTGATCGGGCGATGTCACCTTCAACGAGGGAAGACCCTGGATCGTCGCTTTGGGTAGGTTCGCCATGGCCGTCACCCGTTCGTCGCGCTGGGCATGGGCGCGTTGCCCAGGCTCGCGATTCCGCCTGCTTTCGATACGGGGCCCTGGTAGCCGATGGCACGGCCCGCTTCGATGTCCTTCCAATACCCATAGCAGACGAGCTTTTTGAGGACCGTGGAGATCCCGCGCTGGATCTCGAGGCCGTCCTCCCATCGTTTGATGTAGTCGAGCCGCCGCTGCGCCGACAGGTGGACGAATCGCGCAAAGTGAAGGCCGATGAGAACAGCGCCGTAGTCGAATAACTTGAGGCCGATGCGCACTTGTTCGAGCGTGGGCGCATCCATCAAAGTAAACGCATGCTCGATGTTATCGACGACGGGGACCTCGGCGCGCGGTTTGAGTGAGCTGCCATCGGTCGGCAAGAACACCTCCGCGAATCGTTCGAAGAGATCGCGTTCGTCGCTCGTGAGCGTGAGCTCGTTCGGCGGAGTGACGGCGTCATCGCGACACGCAGGGACGACCAATACGCTCGCGCCGGTCAGCACCGTGAGCTTGGTGAAACTCCTGCGGTAGAGCTTGGTTCGCATCGCCAGATCCCTGGCGGACCCTATCACGTCGTGCCCCGGGATACAGCGCCGTCCCCGTCGCGGCGGGCCAGGCCGTCGTCGATTAGGCGCTGCGTCGTCTCCGTCACCTGACGATGCAGAATTGAGACCGTCTCCGGATCGTCGGCCGCCTCCGGTCCATGGGGTAGACGGATCGGATCGCCGACGATGTAGTGAAGCTCCGTTGGAAAGGGGAGTGCGCCGAGGCCCATGTAGATGGGCATGACGTACTTGTCCCCGAGCAGCTGCGAGATGAGTTGGCCAACCCCGCTGTGTCGAACGCGGTCCTGGGATACGACCTGCACGTAGAGCTCTTCGTTGCCGAGGCCCGCGACTGGGATGATCGGCTTCTGTGCGCGCAGGGCGGTGCGAATGAAGCCGTGGCTGTTCTCCCATTGCAATCGATAGGCATCCTCCGGGGTGCTGAGCGCTTCCTTCGCGCCGCCCGGGTAGACCAGGACCAGTTGGTCGTCTTGTAGCAACCGAACGGTCGCCTTAGGCTCTCCTTCGATTGCACCCATGCTGTGGGCAAGATCGCGAAAGATAGGCAGCGCAAAGACGACGCGATCTCCGAGGGACCGCACGATTCGGCCCCTCCCTTCGAGGATGAGCCGCAAGAGAACGGGAAGGTCGATGCCGAAATGCCCGTGGTTGGTCACGATGAGGGCGCCTTCATCGCGCGGAATGTTTTCGATGCCTTCGATGCTGGGCTCAAACCACTGATCCAGGAACGAAACCCGCTGTAGCAGCCGCTCGTAGGCTTCGCGGTCGAGTGGATACGGGCTGGCTTGGCTCGGCTCTGTCATACGCATGCGCCCCGCTCATCTATGCGCTACCTTGCGCGCCTCATGCAACCCCTCGAATCGGTTTCAGGTCGGTACGGGCCCTACGGCGGACGCTACGTCGCCGAGACCCTCATGCCCGCGCTCGACGAGCTCAGCCGGGCCTACGAAGAATGTCAGGGGGATCCGGCGTTTCAGGCCGAGCTCGATTCGCTTCTCCACCACTATGCCGGGCGCGAGACGCCAACCTGTCTTGCCTCCCGCCTCAGTGCAGAGGTCGGGATGCGAATTTGGCTCAAGCGCGAAGACCTCTGCCACACCGGCGCACACAAGGTGAACAACACAATCGGCCAGATTCTGCTGGCCAAGCGGATGCATAAGACCCGCATCATTGCAGAGACCGGTGCGGGTCAGCACGGCGTGGCGACTGCGACGGCCTGCGCGCTCATGGGTTTGCCCTGCGAGGTATTCATGGGGGCCGAGGATGTGCGCCGCCAAGCGCCAAACGTCCAGCGCATGGAGCTGCTCGGCGCGAAAGTGCACTCGGTCACCTCGGGCTCGGCGACGCTCAAAGACGCGATGAACGAGGCGCTCCGCGACTGGGTGACCAACGTGCGAACCACCCACTACTGCGTCGGTTCGGTGGCGGGGCCGCATCCTTATCCAATGATCGTGCGTGATTTCCAGGCCGTCATCGGCCGCGAGTCGCGCGTGCAGATGTTGGAGCAGGCGGGCAAGCTTCCCGACGCGGTCGTCGCCTGCGTCGGGGGCGGCTCGAATGCGATGGGCATCTTTGCCGGCTTCATCGATGACGCAGCGGTCCGGCTGATCGGGGTCGAAGCCGCAGGCGACGGGGTCGCCACCGGTAAGCACGCGGCGCCACTTTGTGCAGGCGGGGTGGGCGTGTTGCACGGGGCAAAGAGCTACGTGCTCCAAACGGCGGACGGTCAAATCGTCGAAGCGCATTCGATCAGCGCGGGGCTCGACTACCCCGGTGTCGGGCCCGAGCACGCCTGGCTCAAGGACACCGGCCGCGCGACCTATACGGCGGTCACCGATGATGCCGCGCTCGATGGATTTCAGCAGCTATGTCGGACCGAGGGCATCATTCCTGCGCTCGAAACCAGCCATGCGTTTGCATATCTTCCGACGCTAGCCAAGGAGCTCGGCCCGGACGCCGACGTCCTGGTCTGTTTGTCCGGTCGGGGCGACAAGGATCTCGAGACCGTGATCGAGCAGCTCGCAGAAAGGGGCTGATCGAGGTGGGCCGCATCGCTGACGCGTTCGAGAACGCACGAAGTGAGAACCGCGCAGCTTTGGTGATCTACCTTTGCGCGGGGGATCCCGACCTGAACGCGACCGTGGAGCTGGTGGTGGCCGCGGCCGAGTCCGGCGCTGACATCGTCGAGCTCGGGGTGCCGTTCAGCGATCCAACTGCCGATGGTCCGGCGATTCAACGTGCCGCGCAGCGGTCGTTGCGCGGTGGAACGACGCTCGCCAAGGTGCTCGAAACCGTGCGCGTGATTCGCAGCCGCACCCACATCCCGATTTTGCTCTTCGGCTATTACAATCCGATTTTGTCATACGGGGAGCAGAAGCTCGTCGACGACGCCGCGGAGAGCGGCGCCGATGGATTCCTCGTCGTCAATCTTCCGCCGGAGGAAAGCGCAGGCCTCCGAGGCCCTGCGGTCGAAAGAGGCCTCGACTTCGTCCCCCTCGTCGCCCCAACGAGCGATCCGCACCGCATCCAGCAGGCGGGAGAAATGGCGACGTCGTTCATCTACTATGTCTCGATGACCGGTGTAACCGGCTCGACGGCAACCGATCTGGCAAGCGCGTCGAAACGGGCCGCCGCATTGCAACGCGAGCTTGGGCGTCCGCTCGCGATCGGCTTCGGCGTGAAGACCAAAGCCGACGTGGCGACCGTCTCGCCGCACGCCGATGGAGTCGTGGTCGGTAGTGCCGTCGTTCAGGCGATCGAAGTTGCGGCCAGCACCGACGAGGCGGTGCTGGCTGTTCGGGCGTTGGTCTCAGAGCTGGCCGGTGGTCTCGCGCGGCAGTAGTGGCCTTGAATTGATTGCAGTGGGACGATACCGTCCCTTCATGACCGCCGTAGATGTCATTTCAGCCAACCTTCCCGTTCTCCGAGAGCTCCGCGACCGAATGGGTCAGCTCGTGCTCGCACAAAAGGTGGGCGTGTCACGCCGAACCATCGCCCGGCTCGAGAAAGCCGAAGTCGCGGACCCGGGGGTCGATCTGTTGACACGCATCGGATCGGAGCTTGGCGTGACCCTTCCGATACTCACCCAGCGGCCGCTGCGGGCGGTCACGCTTGCGCTGCCCGAGGACGTTTGCACCGTCCTGGCATCCCCGGAAGGCCCACAAACCCTCGAAGCCATGATCCGCGCGGCAAGACATCCTCGCTGAGCTGCCAAGCGGTGAACCCTGTCAATCTCTGGACTTCCTTATTCTGGCCAAGCTGGTCGTCGCAGCCTCGGTGATGGCTTTCCTCAGGCCATCATCTTCAACGCGGCTCAGCGCTCGTCCGAGATCTTCTGGTAGGGCCGCCAAACGAACCGGCTCCGGTGGGCGCGGCGTCGCCTTGGGCGGCTCGGGGATGTTCGGCAAAGGCCCGACCTGAAACCGGATCTTCTCGATGCGGCTCGTGGGCGCGGCCTCACGAAGCCGGTTGAGCAAATCGTCGCTCAGGTAGTGTAAGTCGTTGGCCCAAACCGAAGAGCTGACGTGGACGATGAGAACCCCCCGTGAAAGCCGAACAGGACGCGCGTGCGCGAGGATGCGCGGGGGGACCGAGCGACTCCACCAGGAGAACGCCTTCGCGGCTTCGAGCTGGTCGGGCGCCGGATAGACGCCCTTGAGCAATTGGGCGACGGGCTCGAGCTTACTCTGTTTTCGATTAGCCATCATCGAGGCTCGCCTTGTAGAGCGCGAGG
>JABDJF010000671.1 GCA_013002645.1 Myxococcales bacterium | reverse complement strand
TTTCTCTCTTCGTTTGCGTTCCGTGGTCGCGCCTCGGTGCCGTGAGGGTGCCGTGGCGATCTTGGAGCATGTGAAATCAAGTGACGTGACGTGAACATGGCGACGCGTGTACTCGTGCATGATCATTGGGGAAGTACTGTTTTTGTTGACGTTTTGGGAGACCGCGAAACGGACCATTAGCGTCCGTGCCGGGTCGCCCCTTTTCTTATTGGGTCTCTCTTGGCCCATCGGGCTCAAGCAGAGAGGCGAATTGCGCGGTATTAATGCTGTGTCGAGACCGAAGCGCGTCTCAGCTACGGCGAAGGAATCGCTCTCGTAATTGCGGCCCTTGCCTTCTTCATCCGCCAGCCTGGCGACAAGGCAGGCCCGTCTAGCTAAAACACGAGTTGAATTCTCTTGGGGCGACACGCCACTCGCTCGCAACCGCACCATGGATCCTAGCCTCCCGGGCAACGATCGGTCAGTTCAGCACGGTCGAAGCCATCGCCCCAGAATCCCAGTGGAAGAACGACAACGGAAAGTTCTGACGCCGCGAGAGAACGGTCCCTTCACACAGCCTCCCGAAGCTTGCGACTTGGTGGTAACCTCATCAGTCCCACCCGAGGAGACAGGCTATGAAATACGACGCACCCGAGCTCGACAGTCGCTATCAAAACTACATCGGCGGGGAGTGGACGGAACCCCGCACGGGCAAATACTTCGAGAATCCGAGCCCCGTCAATGGCCAGACCTTCTGCGAGGTTCCTAGGTCGGGCGCCGAGGATGTCGACCTAGCTCTGGACGCTGCGCACCGCGCCGCGCCCGAGTGGGGACGCACCGCCGCCGGCGAGCGCGCCAACATTCTCAACAAGATCGCCGACCGCATGGAAGAGCATCTCGAGAAGCTCGCGCTGATCGAGACATGGGACAACGGCAAACCGGTGCGCGAGAGCCTCGCCGCCGACATGCCTCTTGCGATCGATCACTTTCGCTATTTCGCGGGGTGCATTCGAGCTCAGGAGGGCACGGTCGCCGAGATCGACGAACACACGGTGGCCTATCACATCCCCGAGCCGCTCGGGGTCGTGGGTCAGATCATTCCGTGGAACTTCCCGATCTTGATGGCGACATGGAAGGTTGCGCCCGCACTTGCAGCAGGAAACGCGATCGTTCTCAAACCCGCCGAGCAAACGCCGGTCGGCATTCTCGAGTTGATGAAGCTCGTCGGCGATCTTCTTCCGCCAGGTGTGCTCAACGTCGTCAATGGCTTTGGTGTCGAGGCGGGCAAGCCTCTCGCTTCGAGTCCACGTGTTGCCAAGATGGCCTTCACGGGCGAGACGACCACGGGACGACTCATCATGCAATACGCCTCCGAGAACCTGATCCCAGTGACGCTCGAGCTCGGCGGCAAGTCCCCCAACATCTTCTTCCCGGACGTGTTCGACAAGGACGATGCGTTTCGCCAAAAAGTCCTCGAGGGGTTCGCGATGTTTGCGCTGAACCAGGGCGAGGTGTGCACCTGCCCGTCGAGAGCCCTCGTGGCGAAAGAGATCTACGGAACCTTCCTCGAGCAGGCCGTCGACCGTGTCGAGCAGATCAAAATGGGCAGCCCGCTCGATGACGAAACGATGGTCGGAGCGCAAGCGTCCACCGACCAGCTCGAGAAGATCCTCGCGTACATCGACATCGGCAAACAGGAAGGCGCCGAAGTGCTCACCGGCGGCAAGCGAGCCGACCTCGGCGGTGAGCTCGACGGCGGGTACTATGTCGAGCCGACGATCCTCGCGGGCAACAACCGAATGCGGGTGTTCCAAGAGGAGATCTTCGGGCCGGTCGTGGCGGTCACCTCGTTCGACGGCTTCGACGACGCGATCGAAATCGCGAACGACACGCTCTACGGTCTCGGCGCCGGGGTGTGGTCCCGCGACACGAACATCACGTATCGCGCCGGGCGCGCGATTCAGGCGGGCCGCGTATGGACCAACTGCTACCACCTATACCCCGCACATGCCGCCTTCGGTGGGTACAAGCAGTCCGGCATCGGGCGGGAGACGCACAAGATGATGCTCAACCACTATCAGCAGACCAAGAACCTGCTGGTGAGCTACGATCCGAACCCGATGGGCTTCTTCTAGGTCGACGGAGCGTCTGTCGATGACCGTCGAGCGCGTCAAGGCAACCGAGGCCGCCGTGGAGCTCATCCGAAAGCTCCACGCGGCCCATGGTCCGCTGCTCTTTCACCAGTCGGGCGGCTGTTGCGACGGGAGCGCGCCCATGTGTTACCCGGCAGACGACTTCAAGATTGGCGCTCGCGACGTTTGGCTCGGCGAGATCGAAGGGACCCCGGTATACATCGGCGGACAGCAGTTCGAGCTGTGGAAGCACACCCAGCTCATCATCGATGCCGTCCCCGGTCGCGGCGCCGGCTTCTCACTCGAAGCGCCGGAAGGCTACCGTTTCCTAACGCGTTCGCGAGTGTTCACGGACGAAGAGGCCGCCGAGCTCGAGAGATAGAGCGGCGCCCCTGCCCCCTAGGGCAGCCACCGAAACGCTGATCATGCTCGGTCCGCGCTAGGGCCCGGGCCCGCAGCGCGACCCATGGCACACCCGCATCCACCAAGTGCCCACGGGGAAGCATGCGTTTGGAGCACCCTGGGTCGGATCTCTTCCCGGACCCGATGTAGAAGTGAAAGGCACCAGCGTTCTAAACAGACCGTAAAGCTCGTTTCATCTCTGCGTAGTTCGCAAAGGCGTCGTTCTAAACAGACAGTAAACGTCGACGTACGCGCTCGTGATCAGAAGTGCGAACGAGACTACGCACGCTGTCGATTACATCGCGCAGTCACTGGTGCGTTGCACACGAGCGGCGCTATAAAGCGCAAAGTGAAACCTCAAGGAGGGGGAGTATGAGCGTGACTACAAATATCCGCTGTGTGGGAGTCGTCGGCGCAGGACAAATGGGTCGGGGCATCGCGCAAGTCATGGCGGCCTCGGGATTGAGAGTGCGGTTGCTCGATAGCGACACCGACGTGCTCAATCATTCCCTCGCTCTACTGCGGCGCGATCTAAGCCGTTCGATCGAAAAAGGCCGCATGAAACCCGAGGAGCGGGACGCCCTGCTGTCGCGCATCGTGCTAACGACGGACATCGCTTCGTTCGTCGAGTGCGACTTCGCGGTCGAGGCGGCAACGGAAGACCAGGCCGTCAAACGAGACATCTTTCGCGAGCTCGATCACTACACGCCGGAACACGCCATTCTCGCGAGCAACACATCGTCGATTTCCCTGACGAAGCTCGCAGGCGTCACCGGGCGCCCCGAACGAGTCATTGGGATGCATTTCATGAATCCGGTCCCGCGAATGCCACTCGTCGAGATCATTCGCGCACTTCAAACCAGCGACGCCACGTACGAGGTGACCAGCGAGCTCGCGAGGCGCCTGGGCAAGACCTGCATCACGACGAAGGACATGCCCGGCTTCGTCGTCAATCGAATGCTGATTCCGTTCATCAACGAGGCTTGCTTCGTCTTGCAGGAGGGACTCTGCACCGTGGAGGACATCGACCAAGCTTCTGAGCTCGGTCTGTCGCATCCCATGGGGCCCTTGAAGCTTGCGGACCTGATTGGTCTCGACACATGCCTCGCCATCGCCGAGGTGCTTCAGCGTGAGCTCGGCGAAGACAAGTACAGGCCACCTGCGATCCTCCGTAACTACGTTGCAGCGGGCTGGTTGGGTCGAAAGACAGGCCGGGGCTTCTACGAGTACGACACTGCGGTCGAGAGGCAGCGCAAAGTCGCCTGATCGACGACGGGCCTTTCTCGACTGGCCGGTCACGCCTTCCTGAGCTACCCCTTGTCGCTCTTGGGCTGGTGCCCCTCCAGGGCGTCGGGCCAGCTGCGCAAACAGCGCCATACTCATTTCCTGAGGAGATTAGGAGACAAGGATGTCGGAGACCAACAAGGATCTGTACGAGCTCGGCGAGATTCCCCCCCTCGGTCACGTACCGGACAAGATGTATGCCCAGGTGATCCGGCCGGAACGCTTTGGCGAACCGACCAAGGCCTTCGAGGTCGAGGTCGTCGCGACGCCGAAGGACCTTCGCCCGGACGAGGTGCTCGTCTACGTGATGGCCGCGGGCGTCAACTACAACAACGTGTGGGCCGGGCTGGGCACACCGATCGACGTCACGAAGAACCGACCCAAGGACCCATGGTTCCCGGACGATTCTGGATTCCACATCGGCGGCAGCGATGCTTCGGGCGTCGTGTGGGCGGTTGGCAGCGAGGTCAAAGACCTGAAAGTCGGCGACACCGTCGTGATGCACTGCGGGCAGTGGCGTCGCGAGGATCCCCGTGTGAACGGCGGCGGCGACCCGATGTTCTCTTCGAGCTTTCGCATCTGGGGCTATGAAACGAGCTGGGGTAGCTTTGGCCAGTTCACCAGGGTGCAGGCCCACCAGTGCCTTCCGAAACCCAAGGGTCGGAGTTGGGAGGAATCCGCTGCGTACATGCTCGTCGGTGCGACCGCCTACCGAATGCTCACCGGCTGGCCGCCCAACATCGTGCGCCCGGGCGACGTCGTTCTCATCTGGGGTGGCGCCGGAGGCCTCGGATCGATGGCCATCCAGATCGTGCGAGAGCTGGGCGGCACTCCCGTCGCGATCGTGTCCTCGCCCGACAAGTTCGAGTTCTGCGAGAAGCTCGGCGCCAAGGGCTGCATCAACCGCAAGGATTTCAACCACTGGGGGCTCTTGCCCGACTGGAAGGATAACGAGGCGCAGGCCACTTGGACCAAAGAGGCGCGCCGTTTCGGCAAGGCGATTTGGGAAATCGTCGGGGAGCGCAAGAACCCGGCTCTCGTATTCGAGCACCCGGGTCAAAGCACCGTGCCGACGTCGACCTTCGTCTGCGACACCGGCGGCATGGTGGTGATCTGCGCCGGCACGACCGGATTCAACGCGATGACCGACCTGCGGTATCTGTGGATGCGACAAAAGCGCCTTCAAGGCTCGCATTTCGCGAACGATCAGCAGTCGGCGGAGCTCAACCATTTCGTCGCGCAAGGACGCATCGACCCCTGTCTGACCCAGACATTCGGCTTCGACGGCATTCCGACCGCGCACCAGCTCATGTACGAGAACCGTCATGGGCACGGAAACATGGCCTGCCTCGTCAACGCGACCGATCGCGGCCTCGGACGGGACAACACGTTCCGGTAGCTCTCTTCGCCCATCAGGCGCAGCGGGAGAGCCGATGTCAAAACCAGACTCGCTTCCCGCCCCAACTCGCGTCGGCTCCGTCTCCCACCTGGTCGATCGTCCCGGCGCCATCGCTGTGTGGAATCACATGGGGGTAGGGCATCCCCACGCCAAACGCGTTTGGAGCAACCTGGGGGAGCGTGTCCCTAGAGGGAGCAGAGGCAGACGCCGTCGGCGAGGGTTTCACCGCACGTGACCTGCGCGCTCCTCGTGCAGGGGATCTGCATGTTGTCGTCGTAGGCACCGACGCACTGGCCGTTGCAGACCTGGTCGCAGGTGAGCTCGGTGGCGCGGTTGGGTGTTTGGAACCAAATCTCGCAGCCTGATGCGTTTGCGTTGCAGAGGGTGTAGCTGGGGGCAGAGCCAAAGGCTGCATCACACGCCGGGGACGAGACGCGGTCGATGCAAGGGAAGGTTCCCCACGTCGCCTGCACGTTGTACGTGGAGCCGCCCTCGGAGGTCGCCCTCACCGTAAGAGGTGCGGACTCGCCGCCCGATTCAGTGAATGTGACGTTGAACCACTGCCCTTCCATGGATTCGATGTAGCTCTCGATCCAATACTCGGCGCACATCACCTCGCTGAAGGTGTCGCCGGGTTGGCTGGTGCTGGAGCTGACGGTGCCTTCAGACCCGAAGAGTGTGAACGATGCGTAGGCTTGCTTCTGCGAGGTCGCGAAAGACTGCGGGGTCGCCACGGCCTCGACGCGCTGCTCATCGACGAAGACCCGAATCTCTCCGAACCCGTTTTCGAGGGTTGCGGTGGAGCAGGCTGGGTTGCCGGATTCGAGACACGGGTTTTCGTTGCCGGTCGTACCTCCGGTGCCTGCGGTTCCGCCGGCACCCGCGGTTCCGCCGCTTCCTGGATCGCTATCCGAGCCGGAGCAGCCACCTCCGCTCACTGCGAATGCTAATGCAAGCAGCGCAGCTGCGCGGCGATGATTCGGGCTCTTCGACTCCATGTCACACCTCCGATCAGGGAGTCGACTGTACCAGTGAGTCGAGCGGGGCCGAACCCCTGTTGGGGCAGGGTCGCGCTGGGTGATGTCACCTAAACCGGCGGCGCGGCCTGTCGAAAACGCCGAGTGGGAGCGGGTTTTCGCGGTGTGGGTTGTAAATGTTTGGAAAGGTTGGGGTTCTGGAGGGGGAGCGGTTGCGCTCAGGGGGTCAATGCAACGCCCATTGGGTTTTGTATACAAGTCGGACCCTTAGCGGAAGGTGCATCAGAATGCTTGGAGCGCGTTTGTGTTTGGAAGAGCGGGAGCAGGT
>JABDJF010000666.1 GCA_013002645.1 Myxococcales bacterium | reverse complement strand
GCGATGCGGGCCCCATCGTCCAATTGGTCTTCGAACTCGTGCTCGCCATCGGCCAGGCGTTCGATCGCCCGGGTCGTCAACTCGGCCGCGTTGTCTTGAATGTGTTGCATGTACGCGCTGACGACGTCCATGCCGTAGCGTTCGAGAAGCGCGACGAGCAGCTGCATGCCCTTCTCATTGGCAGCGATCTGGGCCTGGATGTCCGCGAGGTTCTCGTCGGGATTGCGAGCGGGATGAGGGCCGGCACTCAGCGCCTGGCGTAGGAGCCGCTCTCCAAACGCGCCGTTTTCGACGATTGCGAGGTTCCGCAGGACCACGCCCTCTTCGTCGAGCCGAGTCGAAGACGGCGGCATCGATCCCGGCGTGAGCCCACCCACGTCGGCGTGATGTCCGCGCGAGGCGACCACGAAGCGGAGCACCCCTTCGGCGTCGTGCACGGGAGTCACGACCGTGATGTCGGGTAGGTGCGACCCACCGGCGGCCGGATCGTTGGTCGCAAAGACTTGACCCGGCTTCGTGTCGGGATGCGCTGCAAGGACGGCGCGAACGGATTCACTCATGGCCCCGAGGTGGACCGGGATGTGCGGCGCGTTGGCCACCAGGCCCCCTCGCGAATCGAAAACCGCGCAAGAGAAGTCGAGTCGGTCGCGGATGTTCGTGCTCATCGCGGTGCGCTGCAAAACGATGCCCATCTGTTCGGCGATCGACTTGAACTGATTGTGGAAAACCTCGAGCAGCACCGGGTCGACGCCGGTCTCGGCGAGCTCTCGCGCGTCTCCAACCTGGGTGTCGCGCACAATCAGGTAGTCGCGCTCGTTGCGCATCGCGACGAAGCCGACATCCACCACGACGGTTCCAGTAGCATCCAACACCAGCGCGGGGCCGTGGATCTCTCTTCTGACGGGGAGGCTCTCCCTTAGATAAACCGGCGCTTCGACCAGTGTTCCGGCCGACCAGAGCTTGGTGCGGCGGATCGGCTCTCCGCTGCCCGCCTCGACCTGGGGGAGCTCCGGCTTCGCGCTGCGCAACTCCACCGCAACCCGAAGCGTGGCCGCTTCGACCGCGTGACCGGGTCGGGTGTACCCAAACTCGCGCCGATGGAGGGCTTCGAACGCCGCACGCATACCCCGTGCGTCGGTCCAATCGACCGCGAGCGTAGCCTCGGTGCCACGGTAGCGAAGCGCGACCTGGCGCCGGACATTCCAGTGCGCATCCGGCCCGGCATCGGAAGCGAGCGCGGTGCGGCCCGACTGCTCGAGGAGTGAGAAGTCGCTCTCCCATCGTTCTGGAAGTGGGTCGTCCAATGTCGCGCGCCCGGCGTCGCGCTCACCGTGCCACTCGAAGTTGGCCACACCCATACCAAACGCCGACAGAACGCCGGCGTACGGGTGGAAGATCAAGCGTCGAATCCCGAGTCGCCGTGCAATGAGGCAGGCATACTGACCGCCTGCACCTCCAAAAACCACCAAGGCGTGCGTTCGCACATCGTGGCCGCGGCCGACCGACACTTTTTGAATCGCCGCCGCCATGTTCTCTGTCGCGACCCTGAGGAACCCGTGCGCAACCTCTTCGGGATCGCGTTCGACGCCGCCCGCTCGCAGCTCCGCAGCGACGCGCTCGAGCTTCTTCCGAGGCTTGTCTTCGTTCAATGCGAAGGGAAACCGGTCCTCGGCAAGCCGCCCGAGGCAGAGCGACACGTCGGTCAGCGTGAGCTCTTTTGCGCCCGGTTTTCCGTAGCAAATGGGTCCTGGGTCGGCGCTGGCGCTATGCGGGCCGACCGTCATGCGTTTCGCTTCGAGCCGGCAGATCGAGCCGCCGCCTGCAGCCACCGTGTGGAGCTCGATCATCGGTGCGCGGATTCGAATGCCTCCGACCTGGCTTTCAAAGACGCGCGACAGCTGGCCCGCGTAGCGCGACACATCGGTCGACGTGCCGCCCATGTCGAATCCGATGGCTTCGGCCACGCCAAGCTCGTCGGCGACCGCGCCGGTCGCGACCACTCCGGCGGCCGGGCCCGAAAGAACGGCATTGCGCCCGATGAAGGCCGATGCGTCGACGAGGCCGCCGTTGCTCTGCATCATGCGCAGTCGCCCCTGTCCAAGTTCTTGCTCGAGCTTTCGCATGTACTGCGTGAGCAGCGGAGTCAGGTATGCGTTGGCGGTGGTGGTGTCGGTGCGACCGAGAAGGCCGAGCTCGTTGGAGACCTCGTGGGAGAGCGAGATATGCGCGAAACCGAGCTCTGTCGCGATTTCGGCGACTTGGCCTTCGAGCGCCCCCTCGCGGTACGCGTGAATGAGCGAGACCGCCACCGACTTGGCGCCGTGCTCGAGCGCCTCTTGGAGCGCTCGACGGACCACGGCGACGTCGAGCGGGCGCAATACGGAGCCATCGGCCGTCATCCGGGCGGCGACTTCGATGACCTTCTCGGCAAGCGGCTCGGGCTTCTCGATGTCGAGCGCGAAGAGGTCTGGCCGCGTCTGATCGCCGATCCAACTCAGGTCGCCGAATCCTTCGTCGGCGACGAGCACAGTCCGGCAGCCACCGCGCTCGAGGAGTGCGTTGGTGGCAAGGGTCGTCCCCATGCGGACCTCGGCAGGCGGAATCGGATCGCCCGCCCGGAGGTCCAGCAGCTGGCGGATCCCCAGAAGCGGCGCCTGGTCCGAGGAGAGTACCTTGGTCACCCGAATGGCGCCGGTGAGCCGATCTCGATGGATGCAGTCCGTGAAGGTGCCTCCACGGTCGATCCAGAACTGGTGCCGCAGGTTCGGCCGTGCCATCGAGCCGTGCATCGAAGCACGCTGCCCCGTGGGGTCAAGAGCGGCGCTGCGATCTGAGAATCGAGCCCAGAAACTAAGCCAGAAGAGCTACGCCTGCTCGATAAATGGTCCGCCCCGACTCGGAGTCGAGAATTTTTCTGGTTTTCAAACGAGTTTCCTGGACTTATACAGGCCAGCAAGTCAAGGAAACCAAGGACGATGGACACGGAAGAATTTACTGTCTCGTCCGTGATACCTGCGAGTCCAAATCGTATTTATTCCGCGTGGATGGATGAGCGCCATCATTCCGCTTTCACGGGCGCGCGGGCTACGGTGGACCCCTGGGTAGGCGGTCGAGTGGTTGCGGACGATGGTTTCATCGACGCGACCCATGTCTATCTGGTGACCGGTAGCCGTATCGCCATGACCTGGCGAACCCGGGATTTCCCGAAGGGGGCCAACGACTCGCAGGTCGATATCTCGTTTTCTCCCGTCGCGGGTGGCACCAAGGTCGAGGTGACCCACAGCAGAATCCCCGCAGGTCTTGGAAAAGCCTGCGAAAAGGTCTGGAAATCGCTTTATCTCGCCTCGATGGCGAAGTACTTCGGGGAGCCGGACGCAATGCGTGCCGCGTACAAAGCGGCGAAGAAGGCAGGGCACCTCCCTCTCTCCGGAATCAAGGCGAGTCGCCCGGGGCCGAGGCGGCCATTCGTTCCCGCTCCTCAGCTTCCAGTCGACGAGTCCGGCGAGGAGGAGGACGAGGACGACGAGCGGCCAAAGAAGACCCGCAAACGGGTCGAGACCAAGC
>JABDJF010000639.1 GCA_013002645.1 Myxococcales bacterium | reverse complement strand
TCTTTGATCTCGGCGGGCTTCGGGAGCGGCGTCGTCGTCGTGAGCGATTCCTCGCGCTCGACCTCCTCGGCGATGATGTCGTTACAGAGCCCGATGCACTCGTCGCAAATGTAGACCGTGGGCCCTGCGATGAGCTTTTTTACTTCCTTCTGTGACTTCCCACAGAAGGAGCATTGAAGATTGCCGTGCCCATCATCTCGCCTGCGATCCACCATGTACCTGCTCCGGAGAGTCTAGCGTCCCGCCTCTTTAACGGCAAGGACTAGACCACGCGCGCGGGCAGCGTTTTGCGGGGTCTTAGCCTTGGAGCTTGGGCCGGATGACGTCGTCGATCAGCCCGTACTCTTTCGCCTCTTCGGCGGAGAGATAGCGATCGCGTTCGGTGTCTTCCTTAATGCGGTCGGTGGTCTGGCCTGTATGCTTGGCCAGGATCGTGTTCATTTGTTCACGAAGTTTCAGAATCTCTCGCGCATGGATTTCGATGTCGGTCGCCTGGCCGCGAATCCCGCCGAGCGGTTGGTGAATCATGATGCGGCTATTGGGCAAGCACTTGCGCATTCCAGTCGTGCCAGAGGCGAGAATCCAAGCGGCCATCGATGCGGCTTGGCCCAGGCAGACCGTCGACACCGGTGACCGAACGTACTGCATCGTGTCGTAAATCGCGAGCCCTGCTGTAATCGAGCCACCGGGGCTGTTGATGTACAACGTGATCTCTTTGTCGGGATCGTCGCTCTCGAGAAAAAGCATCTGTGCGATGATCGCGTTGGCGACGTCGTCGGTGACCTCGGTGCCAAGGAAGATGATGCGGTCCTTCATCAGGCGGCTGAAGATGTCCCACTGGCGTTCGCCGCGGTGCGTCGTTTCGACGACCCAAGGCATGTACATCTGCGCGGTCGTAGGCTCGCTCATCACTCTTCCCCTTCGTCTTCGGCCGATTCGTCCTTTTGGGTTTCAGGCTTGACCTCGGGCTCGGGCCGCTCCCCTTCGTTGATTTTGGCACGCTCGGTGAGCAGCGCCATGACCTTCTCTTCGAGGAGCTGGGATTCGAGCTGGTTCCGCTGGTCCTCTCGATAATCGGCTCGGACCTTGGCCACGTGCTTGCCGGTCTGCTCGGCGATCTCTTGGAACTTCGCGTCCAGATCGGCCTCGGTGACCTCGATGCTCTCCTGGCGCGCGAGCGAGCCGAGCAAGATGCCCGCCTGCACGCGGCGCTGCGCACGCTCCTCGATGCCCGAGAAGAAGTCGGCGCCCGGCGCGCCTTGCTGCCCCGCCATCTGCATGAACTGAGCCATTTCGTACATCATCATCTGCTGTTGCTGCTGCACCATCGACGGCGGAACCGGGATGTCGTTGTGCTCGATCAAGCTGTCGATCAGCTGGTCTTTGAGCTTGGCATCACCCTGCTGCTTGGCGCTGCTCTCGAGCCGCTCGCGAATCTTGAGCCGCAGCTCGAGGAGGGTTTCGTAGTCGCCGCAGTCCTTCGCGAACTCGTCGTCGAGCTCGGGTAAGAGCTTTTCGTGGAGCTGCGCCGCCTTGATCTTGAACTCTGCGGTCTTGCCCTGAAGGTCTGGATTCGGGTGCTCGTCTTCGAAGGCGACTTCGATCGTCTTCTCTTCGTCCGGCTGCATTCCAAGCAGCCCTTCTTTGAGGGCCGGCAGCAGATGATCGTCGTTGATTTCCACCTGACGGGCTTCGGCCCCAAGGTCATCCTTCGCTTCGCCGTCGACCGAAACGGTGTAGTCGATCGTGATGAGATCGCCTTCCTTCGCCCCCCGCATCGGGTCCGGCACCTGAATCTCGGCGTGTTGGTTTCGAAGCCCTTCGACTTCGGTGTCGACGTCTTCGTTCGGAACGTCGATCGGCGCCTGCCAAGCTTCGAGCGCATCGATCGCGACCCGGTCGATTTTCGGTCGCACCTCGACCTTGGCCTTGAAGGTCAGCGGCTTGCCTTTTTCGAGCGCGGGCGCCTCTTCCATTTGCGGCTGCGCCACGATGTGGAGCTCGTGCTCCTGGACGGCTTGCATCAGTCCCTGCTCGACCAGGGTGCCCGTCACCTGCGCAGCGGCATCTCGGCCGTACACCTGCTTGAGCACATCCCTCGGCACCTTCCCAGGACGGAAGCCGCGAACGCGGGCGGTCTTGCCGATCTCCTTGTAAGTGTCGTTGAGGTCCTTCTGGATGCGGTCCCACGGCACTTCGACCGTAACCTCCACAAGGACGGGGCTGATCTCACGAATTTCAGATTGCATTGGATTTTAGGGGGCTGGACAGGCGCGGTTCGTACAGCCGGGGCCAAGAGCCGTCAAGGTGCTGCCTTGGGGGCCACCAACTCACGGTGAAGCTCCACCAGCTCGATGCCCAGCGTCTGTGAGACCTCGAAGATCCGCTCGTCTCGATAGAACTCTTCGAAGATGATGCGCTTGATGCCGACGTTGCAAATCGCCTTGAAGCAGTTCCAACATGGGGACGCGGTGACGTAGATCGAGGCGCCGTCGATGCGGGAGCCGTTCTTGGCGGCTTGGATGATTGCGTTGACCTCGGCATGGATGGTCCGGACGCAGTGGCCGTCGACCATCATGTGACCGACCTCGTCGCAGTGTGGGAGGCCGCGGACCGAGCCGTTGTAGCCCGTAGAGAGGATGGTCTTGTCGCGAACGATGACCGAGCCGACGTGCTTGCGGGGGCAAGTTGAGCGGGTTGCCACCACGACGGCGATATCCATGAAGTATTGGTCCCAAGAGGCGCGGCTCACCGGGCCTTCCTAGCTTGGGGTGTTCCGAACGACAACCTCAATAGACGAGACTGGGGCGAACCTCCGGGGGAGGCGGCTGGTTCTCTAGGCTGCGCGCGAAGGAATTGAAGTCGCTGCGAGCCGCGCGGTGCAGGCGGTGCGGCAGGCCCCTGACGATGAGGACCGCGCGACCTTTGCGTTCCACCCTGGCGCTCGAGTCCCTGGGCGTGACCGAGCGAGCCGCGGCGAAGGCCTCTCGGGCGTCCAACTGGCTGTCCCAGCTAGTCCACCAGATGACAGCCGTCTTTTTGCCGCGCCGGTAGACGGCGAGTTGATCGCCCGCCCAACCGGCCGCCGCCTGCTCGTGGGTGCCTGAGGCTCGGCCTTGCCCCAGGTAAACGCCGAGCTCGAGCTCCCCAAGCGTATCTTCCTCGATTCGATCGAAACCGGCGGCGAGGAGCGCTCTGCTCTCCGGAATCTGGAATGCCTCGGCCCGCTCTCGGGCGAAGTACTTGTCCGGGTGCAGCACCTGCTCGGTGGTCGCAGGGAGGCGGCGGTGTGCGTTGTTCACGGCGGGCCAACCGCCGCGCCCCTGGACCGCGGCTGCGAACTGGAGCCCGCGCAGGTAGGGCGCCACCAGCGTCACCCTGAGAATCGCCGGTGCGTCGTCGAGTTTCTCGCCCCGGATGAGCGCGTCGAGATCGATGTAGTCGCCCATCTGTTGAATGCCTGCCGTCGCTGCAGACAACGGGATACCCTGCTGGCGAAGCGCCTCGGCGAGCATTGCCAGTGTCGCGTCGCCCTCGACGACCGCGCGGAAGGCGTTGTCGGCATCCGCGGTCCGCTCCTTTTCATACGACTCGCCAAGCCCGAGACGCTGATCCTGAAGCGCGTGGACCAGCTCGTGGACCAGGACCAGACTCGCCTCCTGCGCCTGCTCGGGGCCGGAGGACCCGGCCAGACCGTCCATGACGTCGTCCCGGACAACGAGTCGACCGGTGTCGGGATCGTAGTAGCCGATGACCTGCTCGCCGAGGACCCCTGCGAACATGCTGTACAGGTCGTCCTCGGCATCGAGGAGCCCGAGCGCCCCGTAGACGAGCCTCGCGCGCTCGATGTCTTCTTCGTCGATCTGCGATCGCAGGCTTTGTGCGATCGCATCGCCGTCTTCGATTTCAATCATCACTTGGCGCCGAAGCCTGAGCTGGCGCACCGATTCCGCGGCGCCGATCAGCTCATCGACCGCGGCGCGCTCCGTGGCTGTTGCGGGGCGCGCGATGCCGGCACTCGCTGCGCCGTCCGTTGCGGCGCCGTTCGACGAGGGCTCGGCCGGCGTTGCAATGGCTGGTTCGGAGGAGACGGGCTGCGTGCTCGGCTCCGGTTTGACGTGCCGGTGGCAGCTGCTCAGGACGAGAGCAGCGACCAGCCAGGCGACCCATCGGCTCATGGTTCCCCGTGGACGTCCGCGGTGATCAGCGGGCGCCTTCGGTGATTGTGGACCAAGAACCGGCGCGCGGCCTCAATTGCGGCCTCCGTAGCCTCCGCGGACGTTGCAAAACGCCGTCCTTTGAGACGATTTCGGACGTGCTCGGCGACTTTTCGCTCGACGCGGCGTCGCTCCGCGCCGTCGAGCACACCCCAGGACAGCACCCGCGGAGGCTCCCGCAGCCGCCCTCCGTCTAGCGAAAGCAGCACGCTGACCAATCCGGCTGATCCCATCGTGCGTCGCTCGTCGATGACCTCGGAGCTCAACGCTCGCATCCCGTCGATGTAGACGCGCCCGGTGGGAACCGTATCGACGACACCAAGCGCGTCTTTCGTGACTTCGAGCACGCTTCCGTTTTCGATCAGCTGTGTCTGCGGGACCCCTTCCTCGGCGGCCAGCTCGAGATGCCGGCTCCGGTGGTGGTGTGTGCCGTGCACGGGAACGAACGCATTGGGACGCAGGAGCCGGATCATGGATCGCTGCTCTTCGCGGCTGCCGTGACCGCTTGCGTGAACTTCCGGATGCCGCTTTCGCGTGACGACCTCGATGCCGCGCCGCTCGAATCGGTTGACCAGGTCGAAGACGCTGAGCTCGTTTCCGGGAATGGCGCGTGAAGAGAAGATCACCGTGTCGCCTGCTTCGAGGTGCACCCGTGCGTGCTCGTCTCGGCCCAATCGGGTCAGGGCCGACGCGGGTTCGCCCTGGGTGCCACCCGCGAGGATCAGCACCTGATCCCGGGGCAAGCCGTCGACCTCGTCCGGCGCGACCAAGAGGTCATCCACCGGTGGAATCAAGCCCAGCGCCCGCGCGGTTTCGGTGTGCTTGATGACCGACATGCCAAGCAGACAAACCTTTCGACCGCAGTCGCGTGCGATCCGCAAGACTGCTCTCAAGCGAAAGGCGTTCGAGGAGAACGTGGCGACGACGACGCGATGGGGCGAGCGGACGATCCATTCTTCGAGGGCCGTTTCGGCGTGGCGCTCGGTTCGGGCCCGTCCGTCGACATCGGCGCCGGTCGAATCGCTCAACAGGAGGCGCACCCCGTCACCGGCCACCTGTTCGAGCCGCTCGCGATCGAATCGTTGGCCCTCGCAGGGATCCGATTCGATTTTGAAGTCGCCGGTGTGGACGACTGTGCCGACGGGCGTATCCAAAATGAGCCCGGTGGCGTCGGCGATCGAGTGGTGTACGGCGAAGCGCTCCACGGAAATGGAGCCGATTTGCTCGCGGCTCCCCGCCGGGCTGACGCGGAGGTCGACCTTGCTGAGGCGATGCTCGCGTAGCCGATCCTCGATCAACGCGGCGGCGTAGGGTGGTGCGAAGATCGGCACCGAGAGCTCCTTGAGGAGGTAGGGAAGGGCGCCAATGTGATCTTCGTGACCGTGGGTGATGACGACCGCCCGGAGGCCTGGACGCTGCCGCTGAAGCCAGCCGAAGTCCG
>JABDJF010000609.1 GCA_013002645.1 Myxococcales bacterium | reverse complement strand
AAGTACCGCTCCCCCTCGAGCTCGACCGCGCCAAAATCACGCTCCCCGTAGGGGTCGTTGTCCTCAGTGAAGGCGTCGAACGTCTTGACCGCAGCAACAAGACGTTCGAGCACGTCCTCGGGTAGGGCGGTCACCTCGCGCGTCAGAACCACCTTCGTCGATCCGGGCAGCAGTCCCTTGCGGGCCTTGTCGTTGAGGTGGGCGATCTTCTCCTTGGTCGGGTGCATGGGCTCGTCGCTCTCTTGGTTGGGGTTCGTGAAGTGCAGGTCTCTCGCCTCCGGATGGAGACCTGTGCTTCGGGGACCCGACGAGCGCGCCGGAGTTTGGACGTGGTGCCGGGACGTTCTCAAACACCCAGGAAGCGCGACAGGGCTGGGTCTCACGATCGATCCACAATACGCATCAAGATCGACGACAAGAATAGGTTTCGGACGCTCTCGTTGATCGGCGCGCAGCCGTTTCGCAGGGACCACCACTGGGTGCAGCGCCTGCGCCGGGCCTTCGTTGGATGCCTCTCCAAGAACTTCTCCACGCTCTGGTACGCGTGATGTGTTCGCATCCTTTCCGCTTGGTGGCGCTCCGGTGACATCGGGAGTGCGGAGGTTGTCGTGGGATTCAGAGGCCCTAGAGGAGAAGTGATGGGGAGACGTCATAGCAAGACCATGGATCTTCGTGCCCAGCTCAGTCAGGCGATCGAAGCCGGACAAATGGAGCAAGCACTCGATCTCTACGAGCTGATCGAGAAACAGAAGCCGGATGAACCACGATGGTCACACCGCAAAGGCGATTTACTGCGTCGGATGGGACGCCAAGCCGATGCCGTGCGTGCGTACGAGCGCGCTGTAGAGCTCTACGCCGCCCGGGGCTTTGAGGCCCGCGCCGTCGCGACAGCCAAACTGATGCTGGCGATCGACCCAAGCAGGGGCGAGTTGCTCGAGCAGGTCGAGCCCGAGGCTGCGTTCATAGGACCTGTGTTTTAGCTCTGCGCTGACGAATGCGTGCCCGCTACCGCCGGAGGCGGTCCGTCACGGGCAGAAGTCGTCGAGATCTCTAAAACAGACCGCGGATTCCGCTCCAGCTCCTTGGCAGGTTTGGACTCCCATGAGGCACTGATCGATTTTCGCCTCTGGGCAATCGCCGCAGAACTGGTCGGCATCGGATGCGTCAGACCCGCATCCAACGCCTAGAATGAGCGTGGCGGCCGCGAGCGCTCTTGCGATTCTCATCAACATGTTGCCCTCCTGATATCCCCAGAATACGCACGATCCGTGCCAGCCAGTCCTGCTCGTGCTTACGCTGTTTTGCATCCGGTGGGGCGCAAGAGGTGCGCCAGAAGCGCACGAGGCGCAGCACTTGCGAGGGCCCTCCGTCTAGAGGGCGTCCCTCCCTACGAAACGCCATCCTCAATCCCGCGCGCCCTGTGTGCCGCCGCCTTCAGTTGTGCGAAGCACCCCTGCCACGGGGTGCACTCGGCATCTGGATCCACTGCCTTCAGGTACCCACGGCACAGGTCGAGGTGTCGGCACACCGTGCAGGCGTTCCGCTCGCGCAGGAGGATTCGCCGTTTGCCGCGGAGTCTCTCGGCCAGCGGCGACGCCGCCAAGGCCTGCCAACCCTCTTCGAGTGACCCGTAAAACTGACCGTCGTCCGCCCAGCGACGCCCCGCCGTTACGCGGTCCTGCTCGTCCAGATATGCGTCGTTCGTCCGCTCGAGCTCCGTCTCCCACAGGGTGTGCCCCGCCCGACGGGCCACATGGGCCAGAAGCGTAGCCAGCGGTTCGATCGGCGAGGCGAGCACTGGGTTGTAGAGGAAAAAGTCGGTCACCTTCCGCAGCGCTTCCGCGTCGACCTCGGACCCCGAAGCGTCAATGTGAACCCGAAAACGGATAGAAGCGAGCACGTTGACCGTGCGTAGCAGTCCAGCAAGCGGCTTCACGGCGAACACCGGACGGGTGTTCCGCAGGACGCGTGCCGTCGGGCCGGGCTCGATCGGGAACGCTGAGTCGGTGTAGATGCGCAGTCTCTGTCCGTGGAGAGATTCCAGCATTGCAACGTCGTTGAGATCGTCTTGACCGATCTCAATCCATGCGAGTCTATCCCCGCACCTCTGCAGAATTTCTTCTACGTCGTCTCCTGTCCGGAGACGCACAACGATCCGGCACGCGCCGTCTACGATGCGTGCGCCGGGTACGCTGATTCGTACTTCAGCTGGAAACTGAGCCATGACAATGCTCCTTTGGACTCACGAGACCCCCATCTGCGCCCGTGCGCCGACGAAAGCCTGGTACTGCGACTGGTTGCCATCGGTAAGGTCGACGAGGCGTCCGGTCCGCTGGCAACGATCCGATGCCTGCGACTTGGCGGCGGGATCCCACTGAAGAACCGAACCGAGCGCATCGCTCGGCGGCGCCACCAGCCATTCCGATAGCGGATATAAGGGGAATAGCCTGCCGTCCTCCACCCACAGCGTCCCGAGTTGCGCGACGAGGCTCCCGAACTCCGCAGCGTCGATCCCCTGCTCCTCACCACCTGGGCTGGCGGCCTCGTTGACCCAGCAATCGGGGGTGAGGGTCGTGGCGATGGGTCGGGAGCCCAGCAACTGAAGGTTCCTGGCAAACGCATAGATCTGTTCTGCCCTTCCCACGTGCGCTTTGCCCAACGAGAGGGCAACCTCTAAATCCAATCCTAGTTCGTAGGCAAGAACCACATTGTCCCACCACTGGGCGTGGCTCGCCTGCCCCGAAACGGTTCGCGCATCGTCGAACAGCGGATCAGTGGTGGTCCGTAGCCCGCAACCAAACTCCTGAAGCAACTCGCCCCAGGTCTCGTCGAAAAGAAGAAGATTGCTGCGCACCACATGGGATACAGTCGGAGTCCTCCACGGCTGCGTCCGGCTGAACGCTGCCCGAAAGAACGCTGGTCCGAGGCGCAGTGAATCGCCACCCATCCACTCTATGGTCACGACCTCGGCTGATTCACGCCGGCAGTGATCTCGAACCGCTTCGTACATTTGCGTCACAGCATCCCCATCGAGGCTTTCGCCAGAATCCTCCCGCGGCTCCATGCCGAGCGGGGAGTGCGTGCTGTACGGTATTGTGGTGGGTACCTGGACCAGCAGCCGGCGGGGCTGGTTGGCCATTGCAGTGGGGCGACTCTCTAAGTCGTCGAGAAACCTCGTGACGAGCTCCGGGATTTGTTGCCACCCCCTACATTCGATGTACCTGCGTTCGAAGCCGGGGCATGTCGGACGGCGCGGACAACTGCGCTCCCGACACGCGCTCGGCCACTCCTTGCGGATCGTCGAATCGATCTGCAGGTCTTCGGCGCCCTGAAGAAGGCGCACCTCATGTTGGTCTGCGACCTCCCGAATAGGACGATTCACTATGCAGTAAGGGATGTTGTCAAAGTATGCGACTTGGTCGTTCTCGCTCACCAACCGAGATGCAGCTGCCCCCACGGCTTGGTAGTCCGGGGCGATCTCAGGGTGGTGAAGCACACCGCCGGACCACTCGAGAAATGAAAACGCATGACGACTCACGGGCAGCTCGCGAATCAGAGCTCGCAGCTCGGGCAACCGGTCGAGGTTCGAGCGAGTGATGCAGGTGTTTACCGAGACGTGGATCCGCGCTTCGGCGTACAAACGAGTGGCCTCGACAGCCTCCGCGAACGATCCGGATCGCTGGACCACCGCGTCGTGATCTTCCTCGATGCCGTGCATCGAAATCAGAACCGAAGTGAGCCCCCTGCTTCGCCAGCGCTGAACGCGATCGCGGGTACAGCGATACCCATTGGTGAACAGTTGGATGTGACGGAAGCCGAGCCCGTGGGCGACCTCCAAGTACTCTTCGAAGTTCGGGTCCAACGTTGGCTCGCCAATCCCCGAAAGGACGAGATGGGGAACGCCTTCGTCGACAACTCGACGCAGATAGGCGAGCACATCCTCGCGACGAGCGAAGTCGCGGTTGAGTCGGTGATCGACTGCAGTACAGAAGACGCAGTCATTGACGCAGGCGCGAGACAATAGGATGTGGGCTGCACCCCTGGTCATCCTGCCCTCCCTTCGCCGCGCACGTCCTCGGGAGTGAGGACTCCTCGCCGAATCCACTGCACGGCGAGGCCCATGTCCTCGGTGGCGTAGGGGTGATCGATGTCGAAGATCGCAGCGCCGGCGTGAAGCCGCTCGAGGAGCGCAGAGCTCCGTGTGTCCACGTCGTGAACCGTCGCGGACCGACAATCGAACACGCGCCCCTCGGCCATCCAACACTCGTCGTCGAGTCGCCAACGCCGGTTGGCGATATCTTCGGGAAACCAAACGTGAGCCGGTGAACGCGAAGGGATCGGAGCTGACCGCAGCTCACGGTGGCGACGTCGCATCGCCTCCTCCAAGAGATCGGTTCGCGCGAGGCCTTCCAACAAGCTTGTTGAGGCGGTTTGATGCTCGCCTTCCGGTGTCAGGAGGCCTATGGCCTGCGCTGCCAACCTAGTGGCCCATCGCTTCAAGTGTTCGGAGGTGCCGCGGAGGTCGAGCAGCAGCTCGATCGTTTCCGCGCGTCGAGGGCCGACACACCGCTCGAACCAGCTCCGGATCAAGGCCTCGCGTTTCCGCGTCCCCTCGACTTGCTTCAACAGCTGGCCCTCGGTTCTGTGCAGCAGATTCAGCAGCGCGCTCACCTCGGCGATGAGGAACATGGTCGCGTGACTGTCAGACCCAAGAGTCCGGGGCCTGGCGAAACGCTGAGCTGATGGCAGCGTTTCGAGATCATGCTTCGCGGCTTCGTCGTCGAGTTGCGTGCCAGGGAAAAGCATCAAAGGTGAGAACAACAATTGATGGGCGCCACGCGCGCGAAGCTTGATTACGTCGCTGCAGAAGCTCGATTCGCTCTGTCCTGGGAGCCCGAACATCAGGTCTACCTGGATCGACTGGCTGTTCGCCTCGAGGCACTCGAATGCCGCTTCGAATTCCCGGTTCGACTGCTTTCGACCCACCCGAGACGCGACCCCGGGGTCGCTCGTCTCAAGACCGAGCGCCAGTGGTTCGCAATTCGCCGCAGTCGCCGCATCCAGGTACTCGCCGTCCACGTGTCGCGGGTCTGGGTAGATGTAGAATTTCGTCTCTCGGTTCACCTTGCGAATGACGTCGAAGAAATGGAGAGCGCGGTCACGGGTGCCGGCGAAGTGGCTGTCGGAGATTCGCACGTGTCGCACGCCGACCCGGCACAGATACTCGAGCTCCTCCGCTACTCGGTCATCGGGAAAGAATCGCAATCTCGGCACGCGATAGATGCAGTATGCGCAAGAATTCCTGCAACCTCGCAGCGTCTGGATCGGAACGATGTCGAGTGCCGACATCCGATCCGCCAGATAGAGCGACTCGGCACAGTAGGCCGTAGGCACCTCGGCGAGGTTGGTGACGGTGGCTGGCGCGGCTGCTACTCGGATTGCACCATGGTCACGATGAACCAGCCCCGGGACTCCGCTCGGGCTTTCCCGGTGCGTGAGCCGTCGTGCCAGCTCGGGGAAAGCGAGATCGGCCTCGCCCGAGATCACGAAGTCCACGGCCGGATGCGCCTCAATCAGGGCTCGTCCGTCCAAGGGGGAGCCTGTCTGCGGTCCTCCGAATACGGTCTGCACTGCCGGATCGAGCTCCTTGGCCAGCGCGGCAAGCCCAAGGTGGTGCTCCATGCTCCAGAAGAAGCACGAGAAGGCGATTATGCTTGGCTTCAGGAGAAGAACGTCTCTCGCGAAGGAGCAATCAACCTCATCTCGAGCTCGCCCGTAGTCCTGGACGATGAACGA
>JABDJF010000591.1 GCA_013002645.1 Myxococcales bacterium | reverse complement strand
GGGTTAGCGTATCGCTGACAGCAGGGTTCGATTCCCACCGCCTCCACTACTTAGGTCGAGCGATTGCTTGTGGTTAGCGAATTCGGCCATCGCGCGAGTGACCGCTTACGGACCGTGATCGGCCGTTTTCGGGATCGGTTCGTCACGCATCCCTTCGTCGCGGATGAGAATCGTTTTCGGCTTTCGGCAAGCCATACCCGTGCCGGTTCGTGATGGTACCTGGAGCACCGAAGCGCCTGGTACATATGTTACGGTCGTCGAGTGGACGAGCTGTTCGACTTTCTGGTGCTCATCGCGGAACGTCTCGACCGCGCTCGCATCCCCCACATGCTAAGCGGCTCGGTCGCATTGAGCACGTACGCGCAGCCCCGGATGACCCGAGACGTTGATTTCGTCATTGAAATCGACGAAGCGCAAGTCGACGAGTTCGTCCAGCTTTTCGAAGCGGACTGCTACGTCGATCGCGAATCGGTGCTCGAAGCGGCGCGGGCGCGAGGCATGTTCAACATCATTCACGAAGCCTGGATTATCAAGGCAGACTTCATCGTCCGAAAGGATGAGCCCTATCGAAAGACGGAGTTCGACCGACGGCGGACGGTATCCATTGGTGGCAAGGCGTTTTCGATTGTCACCGCAGAGGACCTGCTTCTCTCGAAGCTGCTTTGGGCCAAGACGAGCCAATCGGACCTGCAACTCGGCGACGTCAGAAACCTGATCCTTTCAGATAAAGCTCTCGACTGGCCTTACATCGAGCGCTGGGCGCAGAAGCTGGACGTGGTAGATTTGTTGAACGAGGTGAGAAGTGAGGATGTCTGACACGGCGCCGGTGATCGAGAAGCGGTACCAGGAAATGCTGATGCGGCTCACGCCAGAGCAAAGGCTTCTTCAGACCTGCAGGATGTTTGCTACCGCGAAGCGACTCGCCGAAAGCTCAATCCGAGCCGCTTCGGCTGGACCAATGGACGACGAAACGATCCGTCGGGAGCTATTCCTGCGTCTTTACGGAAGAGAAGTCCGTGGTCCACTCCGGAAAATGGTCCTCGGGGGACACGAGTCTCGGTGACCAAATAATGACCGGAGCCCAGGGCAATCAGGGGGATTCCGGGGCGCTGCAGGGTACGTCAGTAAGAGATCAGCTTGGATGCCTTTGACTGCGTCACGCGGGAAAACCGAGTGTCCGCGTAGGGTTAGCGTATCGCTGACAGCAGGGTTCGATTCCCACCGCCTCCACTACTTAAGACAAGTGATTGCTTGTGGTTAGCCAACTCGGCCATCGCGCAAGTGACCACGTAGTGGCCATCGACGGCTCTTTTTCGGCGCCAGTTCGTCGAAATTGGCAGCGTTTTGGACGAGCCGCGGAGGGCGCTGGGTTTCCTCACCCACGTCCATCTTGGCCATTGCAGGATCGAAGGCGCTGCGCCCCTCGATTGCGAAAACCCTGGCGAAGCGCTACTGTCTTACTAGTAAGAATGTCTGGAGATCACTGATGGGCAACATCGCGACCGCCAAGCTCTCGTCCAAAGGCCAAATCGTCATTCCGGAGGAGGTCCGGAAGGAACTCGGCCTCGAGCCCGGTGCTCAGTTCGTCGTCATGGGTGAGGGCGACGTCGTGATTCTGAAGAAGATCGAGGCACCCGACAGGCGAGAGTTCCTGGCGCTCGCCCGCAAGGTTCGAAGTCAGGCCCGCAAGGCCGGAGTCAAACGCTCCGACATCAAGAAAGCAGTTCGCGCCTCTCGTCGTCGGGGATGAGAGTCGTCCTCGACACCAACGTCCTGATGTCAGGCATCTTCTTCGCCGGGCCCCCGGCAAGGATCCTCGCCGCCTGGGCGGAGGGTGAGCTTGATCTTCTGGCGAGCGTCGACATCCTGGCGGAGTATCGCCGCGTCGTAGATCGTCTCAGCAGGAAGTATCCGTCGGTCGAGGTGGATCCCGTGTTGGATCTCGTCATTCGCGAGAGCCGCATCGTGGAGCCAGTTCCAATACCGGCAGATGCCTGCAGCGACAAAGACGACCTCAAGTTCCTCGCTTGCGCGTTGGGAGGTAACGCCGCCTGTGTTGTGTCTGGAGATCGCGCCCTACTCCGCGCTTCCGGCTACGAGGGGATCGAGGTGATGACGCCCAGGGAGTTCCAGACGCGGTTCCTAGAGAAGTAGACGCCCCGCGCACCCCTGTTGGAGCAACATGGGCTGGCGCCAAGTGCAGCCGATGCGACACGATTGTCAGTGACCAAATAATGACCAGAGCCCAGGGCAATCAGGGGGATTCCAGGGTACTGCAGGGTACGGGAGAAAGAGGCCGAGTTGCGTGC
>JABDJF010000577.1 GCA_013002645.1 Myxococcales bacterium | reverse complement strand
GGCTCGAGGCGCGATCGCCGTTTCTCGATCGCCGGGTGATCGAGCTCGCGTTCACGCTGCCTCTCGAAATGCGGATTCGCGGTCGCCACAAGAAGTACCTCGTTCGTCGGTTGCTCCGCGAGTACCTACCGGCCGAGCTCGTCGAGCGCCCCAAGCAAGGGTTCACGGCGCCCGTCGCACACTGGCTTCGAAACGATCTTCGAGAGGAGCTCCAAAACCGCCTGAGCGCAGAAATGATCGTGAAGAGAGGCTTGTTCGACCCAAAACGAGTACACATGCTCGTCGATGAGCACCTTCGAGGGACGCACGACCACGCGCAGCTCCTTTGGGCGCTTTTGGTGCTCGAATGGTGGATCGCGCAGCAGCTCGAAGGCGATGCCGGGCTGATTGATTACTCGCACCGTCGCTCCGCGCTACGCTAGAATCCGCTTGGGCATGCGAATCGCTCAGCTCTGTTTTCAACGCTACCCCTCGCCCAGGCACGCGGGCGGCGGCGACGTGCGTCTTTGGCAAAGCCTTTGCTCCCTTCGGGCGCTCGGCCACGAGGTGAGTGTCGTCGTCTGCGATCCCAGAAACGAGCGGACTCTGGAGCTGGACCGCGTCGCAAGCTCGGTCATCGTGCTGCGCTCGAAGGACATGCGACCGGGCACCCTCCGCTGGCTGGCGAGCCGGCTGTTCAACCCGTCGTCTCTGGCGATGGCCTGTCCCGATCTTCGCGGCCTCCGTGACTCGGTTTCGCTGTCCTTGACCGAGATCGGAACGGATCTGGACCTCATTTGGGCCGAAGAAGTGTTTTCGGTCTTGCTTGCGGACGAGGACATCCGAGTCCCGATCGTGCACAGCCACCACGACTTCCACTTCAAGCTGGATTTGGTACGCAGCCAGAGCGAGCCGGGCAAGCGCCTCCGAAGGCCGCGGGCGCTTTCGACCAAGCGCCTTCGAGACCTCGAGCTCGACGTCTGCCGGCGCGCGGCACATACGGTTTGTGCGTCTAGCTCCGAGGCCGAATTCCTTCGAGGGCTCGGCATCTCGGCGAGCTACCTCCCCGTCGCCGGACCGACCATCCCAGAGCCCGACTATGCGAAGCTATCGAAGGGCCGTTTCTTTCTCTTCGGCAACCCCAACACCGCGATGAAGTCCGCCCGCCGAGAGCTTCAGACCCGGGTCTGGCCCGAGGTCGAGCGCCGCAAGCTCGATCTCGATTGGCAGCAGCTCGGTAAGGTTCCATCGGACACTGACGATCCATCCTGGGTCTGGTTGGCCGAACGCTTCGTCATGCACGGATTCGTGGAAGATCTCGGCGAGCTGTTCTTGCCTGGCGACGCGTCGGTGATGCCCTACCCTTTTGACACCGGCGGCCGAGTGAAATTCGCGGTGAGCGCAGGGTACGGAGTCGTGAACATCGCATACGAGAAGACCTTCGAATGCTCCGAGGAGTTCACGCATGGGGTGGATTGCCTCGCTGCGAAGGACCCGGCTCATTTCGCCGAGCTACTGGGAGACTACGCCTCCGACGAAGCCCTTCGTCTCAGGCTCGCCCGAGGGTCGCGCGCGGTTTACGACCGCCACTTCAGTGTGGAAGCGCTCTACCCGAAGTACGAGGAGGTCCTCGACATCGCAACGAACCCCAGCGAAGAGCCGGTGTCGTGCGCGTCCTAGGCCTGATTCCTGCGCGCGGTGGCTCCAAAGGAGTCCCCCGAAAAAACGTTCGTCTCCTCGGGGGCAAGGCCCTCATCGGCTACACGATCGAAGCCGCCCTCCAGGCCAGGCGCGTCGATCGAGTTCTAGTGAGCACCGAGGACGCCGAGATTGCATCCGTCTCGAAGAACTTCGGCAGTGAGGTTCCGTTTTTGCGGCCCGCGTCGCTCGCCCAAGACGACAGCCCGATGTTGCCGGTCATCACCCATGCGATAGAAGCGGTCAGCGCCGAGGGATGGGTGCCCGATGTACTTTGTCTCTTGCAGCCGACGTTTCCATTTCGACGTCCTGAAGAAATCGACGCGTGCATCGAGGCGCTCGAGGCCCAAGCGGCCGACTGCGTCATTTCCGTTCATCGCGTGCCTGCACACTTCAACCCGCACTGGGTGTACTTCGAGCGGCCCGACGGTTCCTTGCAGCTGTCGACCGGCGAGTCCGAACCGATCCCCCGCCGTCAGGCATTGCCTCCCGCCTTCTACCGCTCCGGCGCGGTGTACGTTTCGCGCGCTGCGGCGATCACCAAGCGGGGCTCGCTCTACGGCGACCGCGTCGTCGGGTACGAGACGCCAGCGGAGAGCAGCTGCAACATCGACACCATGG
>JABDJF010000570.1 GCA_013002645.1 Myxococcales bacterium | reverse complement strand
GGGCACCGTAGACGGGCAAGTCTCGACGCTTCTTGGGGCCGTGGAGGACGAGCGCATCGCGGTGTTCGAAGCGATTGCCGAGGAGCGCGCCATGGTCTTGACAGCCATCGAGCAGGAGCGTGTTTCGGTGATGGACAAGCTCGACGCGCAGCTAGTCAGCGCAACCGCCAGTCTGAACGATGTCGGAAAGGGCCTGATCGACCACTTCTTCGTTCGCCTCATCGAGGTTCTCGCCGTGGTGGGCGTGGTCACGATCCTGACCGTCCTGCTGGTGCTGGTCGTGCTCCGGAAACGCCGCAGCAGCGACGATTGACCGTGCGCCGCGGAACGAATATGTCCGTCCTATGGATTTGGTTTCGTTCCGAGAGACGGCCGAGCGGTACTCGGTCATTTTTCTGGATGCCTATGGCGTTCTGAAGAGCGCGAGCGGGCTCATCGACGGTGCGTTGGAGGTGGTCACCTCCTTGATCGACGCGGGCAAAGAGGTCTTCGTGGTCACCAATGATTCCTCCCGATCGCCCGAGTCGATGGCCGAACGGTACTCTCAGCAGGCCGGACGCGAGCTCTTACCGGCCGATCGATACATCTCCTCGGGGCTCTTGGCAGCCGAGTACCTCGAGAACCAGATCCCATACGGCAAGGTCGCCTATCTCGGGAAGCCGGAGTCGGCGCACTACATCGAAATCGCCGGTAAGATCCCCGTTCCGATCGTGGACTCCAGCCCGCGCGACAACATTGTCGCCATCGTCCTGCTCGACGACGAGGGTTTCGACTGGTTCCGGGACGTAAACGCCACGCTCAATTTGATTCGGCACACGAACGTGCCGGTCATCGTAGCCAACGCGGACATCACCTACCCGATGAAGGGCAACGAAATCGCGATCGCCGTCGGCAGCCTTGGCGAGCTGCTCTCGCAGATCACCGAAAAGACTTTTGTCCGCTTCGGCAAGCCCGATTCAATGATGTTCGCGTACGCACTGGCCCGCGCGCGCCAGGCACTCCCGAACGTCAGCAAACGCGACGTCCTCTTCGTCGGCGACACCCTACGCACCGACATCATCGGCTCGAACACCTACGGTTTTGACAGCACCCTGGTGCTTTCAGGCAACACTTTGCCGGAAACCGCCGACCTGATGATTCGATCGTCAGGCATCATCCCGACGTACATCAGCGATTCGATCGCGACGTAAGATCGGGGCGCTACAAGATTTCCAGCAGCGGGGTGAAGTCTGCGAGCTCTAGCTGGGGCAGGTAGTCATGTACCGCCTCCTGCTGAAATCGATGACAGATGTCCGGCTGGAAGAAGTGCTCTCCGATTCGGAGGACGTAGTTCAGGATGAAGAAGCGGTAGGATTCTTTGAGGAAGAGGAGCTCTTCTTTCGTCAGGCGGTGCACCTCGTGGTAGGCGCGTAGGAATTTCATGAAACGCTGGTCGAAGAGCGGATCGACCGTGTAGCTGAAGGAGGTCTGGTCGCCTTCGGCGCGAACGACGCGGGCGCAGAAGTAGAGGTCCAGCATTCGGGGCTCGATGCGGAACCAATCGTAGTCCCAGCGGGAAAAGAACTTGAAGCCGTCTCCGTCCATGCCAACCGAGAAGTTCCCGAGGTTCCAGTCGATCAAGACCGGGATCTTCGTCCACTGGTGGTAGCCGAGGTCATCGGCGTTGCCGAGAAACGCATCGCAGTGGGCGCGAACGTAGCTGACCGACGAGTCCGGGAAGCCACGCTCGCGTCGCCACTCCGAGCTACCGATCGCGTCGTGAAGGCTTGCCACATCGGCGCCGAGCGACTGCCACGTCGGCCTCACGCGGTCCGAGATGTCCAAGCACTCCCGATGGAACAGCCCCATCTCCTGGCCGAACGACTCGATCTGCCCGTCGGTCAGCACCTTGGGCAGGAAGTCGTAGAACGGCTGCTGTGCGTAGAAGACGACCCAGGTGTCCTCGTCGCGATACGTGAAGACCTCGTCGTTCTTCAGAAGCACCGGTGCGAGAAATGACGCGTAGCGAGTCCCGCGAAGCCGGTGGATCCATTCATGGATGCGGTAGTGGTCCTGACGAAAATGCACGTACGAGCCGTAGCTCGATTGCTTGGCCACCACGGCGTGCCCGTCGTCGAGGACGAGCAGGTACACCGAGTTGGTCGAAACGTTGGCACTGACCTCGCGCACCTCGACCACATCCCGGCGATCCCCGTAGGCATCCCAGGCTGCGGTCACGATGATTGGGGCAGCGGGCTCGGTCACGCGCGAAGCAAGAGCCTTACGCCTGCGCCGCGTAGAGATCCATGATGTCGCGCAGAAGTTTGACGGCGTCCTTGTTCGAACGTTGGAACGCGTTACGGCCGACGATTGAACCGTAGCCACCGCCCTTGGCGATTTCGCCGACCTCCTCGAGCACCGCGTCGGTGCCTTTGGCGGCGCCCCCCGAGAAAATGACGATGCGCTTGCCGCCGAATGCAGCCTGCACGACGTGCTTCACGCGCTCGGCCAGGGTGCCGATGGGAATGTTCTCGTAGCTCTTCTTCGCAGCGTCTTGGTAGACCACTTCGGTGGGCGGCTTCACCTTCACGACGTGTGCGCCGAGCTGGCATGCAATCTGCGCCGCATACGCCGCGACGTCGATGGCTGTCTCCCCTTCCTTGGCCATGCTGCCGCGCGGGTACGACCACACGATGCTCGGGAGTCCGGCAGCGCGCGCCTCGCTGATGAGGTCGCGAAGGTCTTGGTACATCTGATTGCGAAGGCCGCTACCCGGGTAGATCGTGTAGCCAATCGCGGAACAGCCGAGCCGCACGGCGTCATCCACCGCGGAGGTGAGCGCCGAGCACGGCGTGTCCGGCCCACCGAGCGAATCGCTGTTGTTCACCTTCAAGATGAGCGGAAGCTCGCCGGCATATCGATGCGCGATCGACTCGATGAAGCCGAGGGGCGCCGCGTAACCGTTGCAACCGGCCTCGACGGCAAGCGCGGGATGGTAGGCGGGGTCGTAGCCGGGAGGGTTCGGCGCGAACGAGCGGGCCGGCCCATGCTCGAAGCCCTGATCGACGGGCAAGATCACGATTTTGCCCGTTCCAGCAAGGCGCCCGGTGTTCATCAATCGCCTGAGGTTTCCGATGACGCCAGGGTTTTCACCTGCGTAGTTTGCCAGGATTTGTTCAACTCGTTCGCTCATGCCCCTGCCTCCGTTATTCAGCTTCCAGGCGGTGACCTTAGCTCAGAGATCGAACCTGGTCATGCCCAAGCGACGGCTCCCTAGGGGCAAGTCCATGGCTAGGCGAGGCTCAGGCCCGAGCGGACTGGGTCGCCGGTGTCCCTCCGGCGTAAAACGCAGCGATTTCAGAGGCGTACTTCTCGTTCACGATATTCCGCTTTACTTTGAGGGTCGGCGTCAGCTCGCCCCCGTCCACGCTGAACACAGACGGTAGGATCTTGATTTTCTTGATCGTCTGGTAGCGAGCCACCTTCTCGTTGCAAACCACTTGCATTTCTTGCTCGATGTAGCGCTTGACCTCCTCGTTTCGGGCGGCGCTCTGGATGTCGCTCAGCCCCGAAATCTGGGACGCGACCTCCAGCTCTGGGAGAGCCTCCGGGTCCAGCACTATCAACGCGGAGAGGTAGGGCTGCCGGTCACCCACCACCACCGCCTGCCCGACGCCTGGAATCGATTGCAGATAGCCCTCCATCTCGGCCGGCGCGACGTTCTTTCCACCGGCGGTGATGATCAGGTCCTTCTTGCGACCCGTGATCGAGATGTAGCCGTCCTGGTCGATCGCGCCGAGGTCGCCGGTGTGCATCCAGCCATCGCCGTCGTAGAGCTCGGCCGTCTTGTCGGGCAATCGGTGGTAGCCCTTTACCATGTTGAGACCCTTGAGCATGATCTCGCCGTCCTCGGCGATTTTCGCCTGAACGCCTGGCAAGGGCTGGCCGATGGTTCCCAATTTGGGCCTACCGTGCGGCTGCACCGAAGCGAATGCAGTGGTCTCCGTCATCCCATAGCCCTCGTGAACCGGAAGGCCAATCGACGCGAAGAACTCCAGGGTCGAGACCGAAATCGGGGCGGCGCCGCTAAGCGCGACTTGAAGCTGGTCCAAGCCAAGGGCCTCCTTGATTTTCGAGATCACGAGCTTGTTCTCGAGATTGCGTGAAAAGCTCGACACCGGGCGGCCCGTCGCGACCTCCTGTTTGAACGCCTCGAGCT
>JABDJF010000552.1 GCA_013002645.1 Myxococcales bacterium | reverse complement strand
TACGCACACCTATCCCCGGCCATCGAGGCCGAAGCGCTCGGTTCCCTCGGACTCCGGCCCGAAACGGCCTCGACGCAGGTCGTCGCGCGCGATCGTCATGCGGCGTACGTCTCGGCGCTCGGCATCCTGGCGGCGGGCATCGAGCGTCTCTCGACCAATGTCCGCCATTGGCAGCGAACCGAGGTTGGTGAAGCCGAAGAGCACTTCAAGAAGGGCCAAAAAGGCTCGAGCGCCATGCCGCACAAACGCAATCCAGTTCTGACCGAGAATCTCTGCGGCCTCGGCCGGGTCGTGCGGGCGGCGGTCGTTCCGGGCCTTGAAAACGTCGCCCTGTGGCACGAGCGCGACATCAGTCACTCGTCGGCCGAGCGCATGATGCTCCCGGATGCAACCGCGACGCTGGCCTTCATGTTGGACCGCCTCCGCGGCGTAGTCGCCGATCTGGTCGTTTACCCGGATCGGCTTCGCCAGAATCTCGACCAGACCGGTGGGCTTTGGGCGAGCGAAGGCATCTTGCTCGCCCTGATCGGAAAAGGGCTCGGCCGGCAGGAGGCCTACGTGCTGATTCAGCGAAACGCGATGAAGGCCTTCGAAGGGGAGGGGGAGTTCCGCGCGCTCCTTCACGAGGATGCGGACATTCGGGCGCGGCTTTCGGCCGACGAGATTGACCGCGAGTTCGACTTGAATCACGCGCTTGCACACGTCGACACGATCATCGATCGCGTCTTGGAAGGAGATTGAGATGACGGTCGCACCCGAGGTCCTGCAAGAGGGGCTCACACGAACCCTCGATGGCACCCACTTCGAATCGCTCGGACGCAAGTACGAGGGCAAAGTTCGTGACTGCTATATCGCTGACGGCAAGCGCTACATCGTCGTCACCGACCGCATCAGCGCCTTCGACCGCGTCCTTGGGACGCTTCCTTATAAAGGACAGGTCCTCAACGGCCTGGCCGCCTGGTGGTTTGAAGAAACCAAAGGCATCGTTCCCAACCACGTCGTCGACGTTCCGGACCCGAACGTCATGGTCGGCATCGAATGCGAGCCGCTGCCGGTCGAGATGGTCGTTCGCGCGTACATCACCGGTGTCACCTCGACCAGCATCTGGACCCACTACGAGAAGGGCACCCGCGTTTTCTGCGGTCACGAGCTTCCAGACGGTTTGAAGAAGCACCAAAAGCTCCCGGATCCGATTCTGACCCCGAGCACCAAAGCGGCTAAGGGCGACCACGACGTGTCGGTCTCGCGCGAGGAGATTCTCGCGATGGGTCGCATCAGCGCCGAGGATTTCGACGAGGCGGCTCGCTACGCGATGGCGCTCTTCACCCACGGTCAGAAGGTTTGCGGCGATCGTGGTTTGATCTTGGTCGACACCAAGTACGAATTCGGGAAAACCCCAGACGGCAAGATCGTCGTCATCGACGAGATCCACACGCCCGACTCGTCGCGGTTCTGGTACGCGAGCACCTACCCAAAGCGATTCGCCGCAGGAGAAGACCCGGAGAGCTTCGACAAGGAGTACGTGCGACGCTGGCTTGCCAGCAATGGCTACAAAGGTGACGGCCCCGTGCCCACGATCCCCGACGAGGTGCGGGTCGAAGCATCCCGCCGCTACATTCAGGCCTGCGACGAGATCCGCGGCACCGCGTTCGCGCCCGACACGGCGAACCCATTGTCGCGAATCGCCGAGAACCTGGGCTTGGAGGGATCATGAAGGCGAACATCTTCGTCACCCTGAAGCGTGAAGTTCTCGACCCGCAGGGCGACGCCGTGCGCCGATCCCTCGGCACGCTCGGCTTCAAAGAGGTGAAATCCGCGCGCGTCGGCAAGCTCATCGAGCTCGAGCTCGACGGCAACGACAAGGCCTCCGCCGATGCCCACATTCAATCCATGTGCGAGAAGCTTCTGGCGAACCCCGTCATCGAAGACTTCCGCTACGAGATCGTCGACTAGGAAGGATGACGGTTCTCGGGCTGCCGGATGTTCGCAACGTGCTCGTGGAGCGAGCGCCACGGGAGCTAGCGGAGCACGAGAAGTGGGCCGCGGTCGCGGTGCTCCTTCGCGAAGGCGTCGTGGGGCCTGAGCTGTTTTTCATTCGGCGGGCGGAGCATCCGCAGGACCCGTGGTCGGGGCATATGGCGTTTCCGGGCGGCCGGCACGACGTCGGCGACGCGACGCTCCTGCAGACCGCGATCCGGGAGACTCGCGAAGAAGTTGGCCTCGACCTGTCGATCGAAGCCGAGCACATCGGGCAGCTCGACGACCTTCAGGCGATCGCGCGCGGCAAGCCGCAGGAGACCGTGATTCGCCCCTTCGTCTTCGAGGTTCACCGCGAGTCGCCGCTCCAAGTCGACGATCGCGAAGTCGCCGAGGCGCTCTGGACGCCGCTTCTGCCACTCTACCGAGGCGAGGTCGACACCGTGCGCCCTTATCAATGGCACGGCACGAACATCGACTTCCCGGCCTACGACGTGGGGGGCCGTGTCGTCTGGGGGCTCACCTACCAGATGCTCCGCTCGTTCTTCCGAATTCTGGGCTAGCCAGCCGCTGGCCCGGTGCTAGGTTCTCCGCCAGCCATGCCTGAAGCCGATCCCAATCGCCTCGTTCACTGCATCAAGCTCGACCGTGAGCTCCCGGGGCTCAGCAAGCCGCCTTTCCCTAACGAAATAGGCCAATTCATCTTCGAAAAGGTCTCGAAAGACGGTTGGGATCAGTGGCTCCAGGAGAGCGTTCGCTACATCAACACCTACCGGGTCGACCTCTCGTCGCGCGAGGGCACCGAGTTCATGTTGAAACAACTGCGAATTTGGCTCGGTCTCGAAGAGGGTGAGGCCGCAGCGACCGCCTGGACCCCGCCGAGCGAATAGGCGAGGCAGCCCACCGCTTCCGCTGGAAAATTGGCCGTCGCTCGGGTTCTGGGCGACCCTGCTACCAGTTACTTCCAGCGGGGGAAGACCGGATGACGCATCGAGTAGTACGGCTTGGTTTTGGCCTATTGTTTCTTCTTGTTCAGCTAGGCTGCAACGACATCGTGACGCCGCCGCCGAGCGGCGGGAGGGGCGGTGGCAGTGGAGGAGGCGGCATCGACGTCTGTTCGGACGAGGGCGGGCCGGCGGTCGCGATTACCCTTCCGACACCTGCGGCCGATCCAAACACCGACACGCTCGTCACCAAGCCCAACCTCACCGTCGAATGCGCCGTCACGGCCACGGAGGCCTTGGTGGACGACACGACGGTCCAGATCACCGTGGGTGATGCCGCTGGCGCGACCGAGACGCCCACCGTCGTCAACAACGGGGATGGAACGTTTTCGGCTTCCCTCGAGCTCGGCTCCTATCCAAACGGCTCCCTTACGGTCGCGTGCGAGGCGTCTGATTCCTCCGCGGAGAGGCTGTGCTCGAGCGCCACGGTGATGACCTTTCTCGATTTGGGCCCGAGCGTCGTGATCCTTGCGCCAGATGATGGCTCGGTTCAGGCGGGAGGCATGGACGTCGAGTTCACGATCACGGCTGATCCAGTGAGCGATTCAGACAACTTGGCCGAGCCGGATCTCGCGGGCACCGGCAGCCTGATCGTCGCCGGGGCACGGATCACCAACATCGTCAGCGAGGAAGGCGTCCTCATCGGAACGGTGGATTTCGATGGCCCCCTTTACGAGACCGCACTCAACGGCGACTACGAGTTTTCCGTCAGCGTCGCGAACGGGCGCGGCGTCACGCGCCTCGAGACGCGCAGCTTCACCGTGGATGCCGCCGGCCCGACGATCAATATCGTCGAGCCCGAGCTCGCTTCGATCATCGCCGGAGCGACCGACGTCATCGCCGAAATCACCGATCCGTCGGGCGTCGACGCCTCGACCGTGCGGTACCGGATCTTGGCGCAGGGGTCGAGCCAGGAGTTCAGCATGACCCCGGTCGGAGGGACGAACCGGTACAGGGGCTCCTTCGATGCGAACCAGTATCCGGAGACGATTGGCCAGATCACGATCAACGTCACAGCTGCCGATCTCGCCGGCAACGACACCACCAAAGAGCTCTCGGTCCAGCTCGATTCGCTGCCGCCTCTGCTCGACATGGATCCGCCCACCGTCCGGGAGGCCCAAGAAGAGATGACCGGGCAGATCTGTTCCAGTGCGTTCGACCCCGTCGGAGCGGAGGCCGCCAATGATGCAACGGTCCTCGGGCCGGTGCCCTCTTTCCGCGCGCGGATTGAAGATCGAACCAATCGTGTCTCGGCCATCTCCGGCGTCAACAAGGACGACGTCCAGGTGTACATCCTCGACGACCAGACGCAGGCCCTCTTGATCGACACCGATAGCGATGGTGTTTGTGACTCGATCAATCCGGATTTCCTACCCAACAATCCGGCCGGCAATCAGCCCGCGGTCGTGATCGACATGACCTCCGTCGCCGCGTCGGGGAACGCGTATTTTCAAGAACTGTCGCCTCTCCTGACGCTTCCCTTTCCCTACGATGGTGCGCCGTTCTGCTTCGGAGGGGACAATGGCAACGGGACCGGCAACGCCACGGAGCCGCCGGACGAGGTCTGCCTCGCGACCACGCTCACACGCGTCATCCCCGACAACACCGACCCAGACGGCCTGCGGCCGGCGATCTTCGGCCGCGCTCCGCTCACCGCGCTCCGGTGCATCGGCGACCGATTCGATTTTCCGGGAGCTGGCATCAGCCCCGGCTTCGCATGCGTTGCAGCGCGGGCGACCGACAACGGGGGCAACGAAAGCGTCTCCTCGCCGCTCCGCGTCTGTCTCGATGATGCGCTCGGCGGCAGCGACTGTCCTGCGGGCATTGGTGGCGCGTTCGCGCCCGCGTTCACCTGCACCGATGGGTGCAGCGTCTCGGCGCTGGACTTTGTCGAGGCCGATCCAGACACTGGCAAGGTGCTCAACAGCCGCCTCATCGGCCCGTTCCAATAGTCGGGCGCGCTTCCGACTACTGGAAGTTCTGCACCGACCAGAACTGCCCGTCCGCGGTTTCGTAGAAGCCGCAGGCCACCATGCTGTATTCGGGGTTGGTCATGTTGATGTAGTGGCCGTGCGCCGAGAACGGTTCGCCGGGGCCCTCGTCCCACATGGCCTGGAGGCAGCCCGTGATGACGCGGTCTTCGGACGGCCAGCCCGGACATTCGTTCTGAGCCCAGCCTCGGGGTGAGCAGATGTCGTCTCTGAAGCCCGAGTGGGCGCTTCGGGTGCTGTCGTATTGGGCGTGCTGGTCGGCGCAGCCCTCGGCCGCGTTCCAGCGTTGCAGCGCCGGGAGGCATTGGCACTCCCAACGGAGCTGGTTGATTCGGGTCACGCAATCGGCGTACGGGTCGCCGGTGCCGGGCAGAGGCGCGGGTTGGCAATTCGGCACAGGCGCCGCGAGCGCGCCGTCGCTGCAGTCCGCAATGAAACGCGGGTCACCCGGCGTCCCACCCGTTCCAGCGGTTCCGCCGCCCGATCCTCCGGCGCCCGGCTCCACCAAGAATTCGCCGCATCCCGTGGCCATCAAGCAAATCGTCAGCACCGTGGTTGTCATCCCGCGCATGAGCGCCCCCTCATTAGTCGAAGTTCTGAACGCCCCAGACATTTCCCGAAGGGGTGGTAAAGAAACCGCAGGCGACCCGCGTGTAGGTGCTCGTCGCCATGCTCTCGTAGTGGCCGTTGACCGTATTCGGGTTTCCGTCCTCCGGTCCCTCGTCCCACATGGCCTGCAGGCAGCCGCTGATGATCACTTGGTTGGACGGCCAGTTGGGGCACTCGTTCTGCGCGCGGGCCCCCGTGCCACAGGGAATCGCGGAAAAGCTTGCGTGCACCCCGTTGACGCTGTCGTACTCGGCGTTGCTGTCCGTGCA
>JABDJF010000513.1 GCA_013002645.1 Myxococcales bacterium | reverse complement strand
ATCGTAGAGATAGAAGCCGCGCTTGTTCTTGCGGCCGAGGCGGTCGTCGTCGATCAGCGCCTGCATGCTGTCGGGGCCCGCCATGCGGTCGCCGAACGCGTCGACCATGATCTTGCCGACTTTGGCGCCGACATCGATGCCGACCTCGTCGGTCAGTTTGATTGGGCCGACGGGGAAACCCCAGTTCAACATGGCCCTGTCGATCTTTTCGATGGGAACGCCTTCAGCGACCAGATGCGCCGCTTCGTTCATCATTGGCGCAAGCACTCGGCTCGTATAGAAACCGACGCCGTCCTTTACGACGATCACGTGCTTGCCCTGTTTCTTCCCGAGCTTGACACAGGTCGCGGTGACCCAGTCAGCCGTCTGGTCGGTGACGATGATCTCGAGCAGCGGCATTTTGTGCACCGGCGAGAAGTAGTGCATGCCGATGACGGTCTCGGGGTGCTTACTCGCCGCGGCGATCATCGTGATCGGCAGCGAAGAGGTGTTCGACGCGAATATCACGTCGTCCGGGCCCGCCTCCTCGACGTCGCGGACCATCCGCTCCTTGAGCGACAGGTCTTCGAAAACCGCTTCGATGACCACTTCGATGTCCTGGAAGCCCTCGTAGCTCGTCGCTCCCGTCGTCTGCAGCATGAGCGCGTCAGCTTGCCGTTCGCTGAGACGTTTGCGCTTGACGCGTCCTTCGATGATTCCGCGAATGTAGCGAAGGCCCGCCATCACACCGTCGGCGTCTCGGTCTTTGAGACGCACCGGGATCTTGGCGACCGAGGTCGTGACGTAGGCGATGCCGGCGCCCATGAGTCCCGCGCCGAGCATCCCAACCTTTTTGACCTCTCGGGGCTCGACGTTCGGGTCGTCCACGCCCGAGTCCTTCTTCAGCGCCGTGGTCGCGAAAAAGATGCTCATCAGGTTTGCCGCTTCCGGGGTGGTGAGCAGACGACCGAAGCCGCGCGCCTCGGCGGCGAGCCCTGCCTCGAAGCCGTCTTCGAGCCCGGTCTTCACGATGTCGATGATGAGGTCTTGGGCCGGGTAGTTGCCACGAGTCTGCTTGTGGAGCTGCTTGCGGGCCTGATCGAAGAGGATCTTCCGACCGACGGGGTTTTTCGAGAGCGCGAACTCGGTCACGGCCTCTTTGTCGCGAAGCTGCTCGATGAAGCTCTCCCGATGGGGCACGTGGTCGATGCGTGAGAGGGCCAGCGTCGCTGCGGTCTCGAGAAGAATCGACGGGGGAACCACATCGTCGACCAGGCCGAGCTTGAGCGCCTTCTTCGCGTTGATCGACTTGCCCGTCAGCATCAGGTCGAGCGCAGCCTGCACGCCGATTTGCCGCGGAAGCCTCTGGGTGCCGCCGCCTCCTGGAAGCAGCCCAAGCTGGGCCTCGGGAAGACCGAGCTGGGTCTTCTTGCTGTCGCTCACCACGCGGGCGTGACAGGCCAGGGCGACTTCGAGGCCGCCGCCGAGTGCCACGCCGTGGATGGCCGCGACGACGGGCTTCGGACAGCTCTCGATCCGGTTCATCACCTTGTGACCCTCGCGCGAGACCCGCTCGCCTTCTTCTGCGCTGGTCACAGCTTCGAGCATCGTGATGTCGGCGCCCGCGATGAAGCTGTCCTTCTTGCCCGACGTGAAGACGACTGCCTTGATATCAGCGTCGCTCTCGATGGAGCTGAACGCCTCGGTGAAGGTATCGATGAAGTCGCTCTTGAGCGTGTTCATCGGTTCGCCGGGAATGTCCATGCGTACGATGGCTACGCCGTCGCCGCGCTTCTCGATGGTGAGTCCTTCGTTTGCCATTACTCTGCCTCCAGGACCATGGCTGCGCCCAAGCCGCCTGCGGCGCATGCGGTGCAAAGGGCCAGGTTGCCGCCCCGTCGCTTGAGCTCGCGCAGGGTCTGTGTGATTTGGCGGGCGCCGGTGGCGGCAAACGGATGGCCGATCGAAATCGAGCCGCCGGTCACGTTGAACTTGTCCCAGTCGATGTCGCCGATCTTCTCAGAGCGGCCGATGTTTTTCTCCGCCCACTCCTTGGATTCGAACGCCTGCGTGTTCGAGAGGATCTGCGCCGCGAACGCCTCGTGCATATCGACGAGGTCGAGGTCGGATAGCTCGATGCCGGCCCGGTCGAGGGCGATCGGCGTCGCGTAGGAGGGGCCCATCAGGAGTTGGCCCGCCGGGTCGAGCGCAGCAAACGCGTAGCTGCGAATGAAGCCGAGGACGTCGAAGCCGTGCGCCCTGGCCTTGTCCTCTCGCATCAGCAGCAACGCACTCGCCCCGTCGGTGAGCGGCGAGCTCGTGCCCGCGGTGACGCTGCCGTGCTTGCGGTCGAAGGCGGGCTTGAGCTTGGCGTAGTCTTCGATGGTGCCGCCCTCCCTGACCAGGTTGTCTTTGCGAATCGTCTGATCGAAGCGGTTGGGCACGAACACCTCCATCACCTCCGCGTCGAATTTGCCCTCGTCCCAGGCCGCGGCGGCGAGCGTGTGGCTGCGGAGCGCGAACTCGTCTTGCGCCGCGCGGGCGATGTGGTTTTCCTTCGCCATCTTCTCAGCGCTCTCGCCCATCGAAAGGCCGGTCGAGTACTCGGCGATCGCCGGAGCCACTGGTACGAGGTCCCGTGGACGCAAGCCCGCAAAAATCTGAGCGCGCTCGCCGATGCTTCGCGCTTTGGTTGCTGCCATGAGTGCTTCGGCGAGGCGCTTCGACACCGTGATCGGTACGTTGCTCGCGCTGTCCGCGCCGCCCGCCAAGCCGGTGTCGATCGCGCCTGCCATGATCGCCTCGGCGACATTGACGGTCGATTGATAGCTCGTCGCGCACGCCCTCGAGACGCTGTAGGCCTCGATGCTCTTCGGCATGCCCGTCGCAAGGACGATCTCGCGGGCGATGTTTGGCGCTTCCACCGAGGGCACGACCTGTCCGTAAACCACTTGCTGGATTTCGGTCGGATCGAGCTCGAGGCGCTGAAGCAGCTCCGCCACGACGATGTTTGCGAGGTCGAGTGCGCTAACCTCCCGGTACGCCGACCATTGTTTCGCGAAGGGCGTTCGTAGTCCGGCAACGATCGCCACGCGCGTTCCATTAGATTCCATGCGCTGAGCTCCTGAAAATGAATAGTGATTCAGTGGAAGGGTCGAGCCTGATTCCCTGCGCAGGTGATGTCAAGCACGCGGCCGTGCGTTGACCGGAACGCGGCGGCCCCTAGACTGAGCCGGTGCACCGACTCCCCCTCGTGCAGAGCCG
>JABDJF010000489.1 GCA_013002645.1 Myxococcales bacterium | reverse complement strand
GCGCAGGGTAGATCTCAGAAGGCACTCGTTCTGCGCGCGGGCCGGCCGCCATGTCGTCGACGAGCGACTCGAAGGACCGCAGCCCGGATCCTACGTAGAGGACGCGTTTTCGGGTTTTGCCTGGCTCATACTGACAGGGGTCTTTACGAGTCATGGATACGGGGTCAGTTCTTTGGTGGTAACGACCTGGCGTAGGACAAACCCTGCTCGACCCAGGCCTTCAAGCGAGGCGCAGGCTGCAAACCTCGCGCGCGGACGTATACCATGCCTTGCATCGGTCGGCCCGTGAAGTCCATCTCGCGCGCGCCCGGCTTCTCGAGGGCCTCAGCGTAGGCGTCGGGCCCTACCCGGACCATGAGCTCGTCACCGATGACTCCGCAGGCCATGTGCCCGTTTACGAAGAACGCGAGGCCGCCGAACATCTTCTTTTCGCTGATGCCGCGTCGGCGTTTGAGCGCTCCCCGTACGCGGTCGGCTAGTTCCTCGTCGTACGGCATCGCACGATCGCTCCCGCTACGCGGTGACCGCGGCCACGATCTGCTCCGAAACTTCCCAGAGCTTGGCCGCCATGGCTTCGTCGCGGCCCTGCGCACTGGTCCTCGATTCGTTGCAGTCGGCGAAATACTTGCCCGAAACCCCTTCGACGCCCGGATTCACGGCGAGATAGCACTGCGTCGCGGCACCCTCTCCGACGGATTTGAGCACCAGCGGGGCACCGATGGAGAGCGCGACTTTGGCAATTGGGTTCATGCTGCGCGCCAAGTTGGTGTGAATCACGCCCGGATGAAGGCTGTTCGCCGTCTTGCCCGTGCCCGAGAGCCGCTTGGCGAGCTCGCTGGCGAACAGCACGTTCGCGAGCTTGGACTGCCCGTAGTTTCCCCAGGGGCTGTATCCGCGTTCGCCGCTCAGGTTGTCGAATTGGATGCCCTCGGGGGGAGCGTTGTTGTGGGCGGAGCTGCTCACGACGACGACCCGCCCTTTATCGGCCAGACGGTCGAGGAGTGAGGTCACCAAGATGAAGTGTCCGATGTGATTGGTGAAAAACTGAGCCTCGTAGCCGTGCTGCTGGTTGAGCTTGGGAAGCGCCATGATGCCTGCGTTGCAAATGATGGCGTCGAGCGGACGGCCGAGCGCAGCAAGCTCTGCGGCACAGGCCCGAACCGACGCGGGATCGGAGAGCTCGCAGGCGACCGCGGTGGTCTCGCCGACCACGCCGTCACAGGCCGCTCGAGCCTTTTGAACGGTTCGCGCGGCTGCGATCACATGAGCGCCGCGCTTCGCAAGAACGCGCAGGGTTTCGTTGCCGATGCCCGAATTGGAGCCGGTTAGAAGTATGGTGCGCCCAGTCAGGTCCAGGCCGTTGGTGACGTCCTCCGCGCTGCTTCCATAGCCAAAGCCGCTCGGGCCCTTCCCTTTGAACATCGAGAGTAAGGACATGGCGTGGTTCTACGGCTCAGTAGAGCCCAGTACAAGCGTTGACGTCGATGCAGTTCTCCAAGGCGCAATTCGCGCACTCTTGGGAGCCGGAGTTCGGCGGCAAGCAGGGCGCGACGCAGAACGCGGTCGAGCACGCCGCGATGGAGCCGTAACACCCCGTGCAAGCGGTGGAGAGCCCGGTTTGTTCGGAGATGCAGCTGGCGATGCAATCGCCGAGCGCGTTGCGCGCCGCCTCAGAGCCGTCGGAGAGCACGACCCCGAGCTCGGCGGTGCACGCACTCAGAGGGCAGTCACCGGCGATCATGCCCACGATCGCCGGGCCGCTCAACTCGTCCGTCGCAAGCGCATCGAGCGCCGCTTGATCGGGGTCGTTGACACACTGATCCAAGGGCGTGGCAACGGCTCCACCGCCGCCGGAGCCCCCGCTGCCGCCCATCCCGCCGTGGAGGCTGTCACTCACGATGAAGGCCTGGACCCCTGCAATTCGAAACATCGTGCTGAATGAGCTGCAAAGGCCGGCGTCGTAGTCGCCGTCGGCAAGCTCGGCCATCGCGGCATCGAACTGTTCGATGGTGAAGTTCGCAGCGTTGCCATTATCGGTCGTTGGCACCCCGATGATGTCGCGAATGTTGGCTACATCCCAGTAGCCTGAAACCGTGCCCTGGAATCCATCGTCGAACAGCTCGACTCGCAGCCAACTGTCGTGAACCAAGAGCTCGTCCCGTACGATCATGATGTCGATCGGAAAGAGCAGATCGATCGGCCCGGCGGTGAGCACGCCGTCGACGACCGTGCCCTGGACCTCGCCGCTGTGGAAGCGAGAGTCCGGGTGGATGCTCAAAGTGGCGCCGAGCAACACGGAGTTGTCGGTGCCCAGGGCCGGTGAATCCTCGCTGCTGTAGATTTGCACGCGGACGTCGTCGTCGTTTTGGGGATCGTCGAGACCTTCGATTTGGAGGAGGATGGTCATCGAGCCGTTCTTGACGGCGCCGCCGATGACCCCGTCGACCAGTTGCCCCTCGTGAAAGCCGCCGAAGACGTACTTCCCGTCTTCACGCTGGGCTTCGTTATCGATGATGGCCAAGAATCCGTAATCGATCCCGGGCTCCTCGTTCGGCCCCGTCCAGTCATCGTGCGCGCACTCACCGGCGCCGGGCGAGTCGGTGCGCGATGCGCGGCCGTCGAGATCGAAGCCCTCGATGCCCGCAGCCGCGTCATCGGGGTAATGGAAGCCAAACGAAGACGCTACGAAGCCGAGCCCAGGTAGGACTCGTGCTGCAGTTTCGCCGGTTGCGCCGCCGCTCCCGGTGACACCGGAGCTGTCCTCCGCGCAGCTGAGCAACGCCACGCCGAGGACCGCCGAGGCCATCATCCATGGGATTGCGCAGGCGTTTCGGGGCTTCATCGATCCTCGCTAGTTGAGATCGTCACAGGTCATGAGGGCGTTACGAGGCACCAGTGTGATTGTGCTGTAGCCGTTGAAGAACGCCTCGATGTCGTTGGGGACGTCGTCGACCGTGGAAGTGCAGTCCTGCGGCCCGTTGAGGAGATACTCATTTGGATTCTCGGTGGCGAGCGGGACTTCGAGGGTCCCGCGGATCTCGCCTTCACCGTTACAGCTCGGAATATTGATGCTCGTGATGTCCTCGACCGCGGCTTCGCCCGCAAGGAGCGCTCCGCGATTGCTTTCCAGCCACAGGAGCACTTCGGCCAGACCTGCTGGGTAGTCGACCGTTCCGTTCTCGTCGACGTCGCCCTGCGAGGAGGCCAATGCCGGAACTCCTAAGCACGCTGCGGTTTTCGCCGCGCCAACGGTGCCCGAAATTCCGGAGAGAAAGGAGAGCTGTCCGCTCGGCACGGCGCCGACGTTCTGTCCTTCATTGATCCCGGAGAGCACCACGTGCGGTGGACGGTCGGCAAAGAGATTCTCGAGCGCATAAATCACGGAGTCCGCGGGGAAGCCGTCGACGGCAGTTGCCGGATATCCGCTCGCAGTCGTGGCTTCTGTAGCCTGAAGCGGAGGCGGGGTCGCTGTGGTCATGTCGCCGCTGCTGCTCTGGTTTTCCGCCGGGGCGCACACCGTAATCTCGTTGCGGGGATCGTCTTTCAACGCTTCAACAACGGCATCGATGCCCGGTGCGCCGACACCGTCATCGTTGGTGATGAGAATGCGCAGCGGGCCGTCGTTGGAGCCGCCGGTCCCTCCGTTCCCGCCAGACCCCTCGCTCGAACCGCTATCGCAGCCGAGCAAGGCCGTTGCGAGGCCCAGAGTCACAAGAGGCACTAGAGTCACCAGAGGCACCATGTGGGATCGATGGATTCGAATCATTCGCGCGATACTAGAAAGAAGCCCCAGCGGGCGCAAGAGGCCTCGGCACAAAACGCTTGCATCGAACGACCGCGCGCCCGACGATTCCAACATGTCCGAGCCGATCATCGACGCGTGGATCCAGCACCCTACGGCGCAGTTCATCGGCCACGACATGTTCGCTTCGTTGCGACGCTGGATGAAGCTCGATGTGATTCCAGACGAGATTCCGATCGAGCTCACGCTGAGCGCGCTCGATGCAGCGGGCGTGACCAAAGCGCTGACATCGGCCTGGTGGGGTCCCGATGGGCCGCTTCTTTCCAACGACGAGGTCGCTCAGACCGTGAGCGCGCATCCGGAACGGTTCGTCGGGATCGGCTCGGTGAACTTGCATCGCCCGATGGATGCCGTGCGTGAGCTCCGCCGCTGCGTGACCGAGCTGGGTTTCGTGGGGGTGCGCCTCTTGCCATGGCTTTGGGGTCTCCCGCCCAACGATCGTCGCTATTATCCGATTTACGCAGAGTGCGTGCAGCTTGGAATTCCGTTCTGCCTGCAGGTTGGTCACGCAGGCCCGCTGCGGCCGAGCGACCCGGGGCGGCCCATTCCGTACCTCGATGAAGTCGCGTGTGAATTCCCGGAGCTCCGCATCGTTGGCGGACACATCGGCTACCCGTGGGCCGACGAGATGATCTCGCTCTCGACGAAGTACGAAAACGTCTACATCGACACTTCCGCCTACACACCCGAACGCTACCCGGAAGCGCTGGTGCGATTCATGAAAGGCCCCGGCCGTCACAAAGTGCTCTTCGGCAGTAATTTCCCGATGATCCAACCGGCCAAGTGCACCGCCCAGCTCGACTCGCTCGCACTTTCGGACGAAGTGAGACGGCTGTTCCTATGGGAAAACGCCGCAAAGGTCTTCGGGCTCGGGCCCTGAGGTCCAAGGCCCCCATCTGAAGCGAAACGCAGTAGAAACATGCCCAGGCCCGATCGTTGCCGAGAGGGCCGGGTCGGGTTAGAACGCCTGGTGCATTTATGAGTACAAAAGCAAAGCTCGCCTACGACGACACGAGCTACGAGATGCCAATCGTCGAAGGCTCCTACGCCGAACGCGCGATCGACATCCGCAGGCTCCGCAAGGACACCGGCCTCATCACCCTCGACTCCGGGTTCATGAACACCGGGGCAACCGAGAGCAATATCACCTTCATCAACGGTGAAGAGGGGATTTTGCTCTATCGAGGCTACCCGATCGAGCAGCTGGCCGAACTTTCTTCTTTCGTCGAGACGAGCTACTTGCTCATCTTTGGGGAGCTTCCAACGGCGAAGCAGCTCGGGCAGTTCTCGCACCTGCTCAACTACCACAGCATGCTGCATGAAGACATGCGCCACTTCTTCGATGGCTTTCCTTCGAACGCGCACCCGATGGC
>JABDJF010000488.1 GCA_013002645.1 Myxococcales bacterium | reverse complement strand
GTCCTGTTTTGCGCCCCGAAGAGGCCCGCTTCGGTAGCTCTCATTACCGGGGCCGGAAATCGACTGCCCTTGCCCAACGCGGTCCTCGCTCTTGCGGCGCGCGCGGCGCTCAACGTGCTCGGTCGCGTGGCGCTGGCCGACCAGCACCGACGAATCATTCTGATTGCGGCGTTCATCGCGGTGGTCGACCATGCCTTCGACCACTGCATGGAGGACCCGCCTGAGCAACGGGGGCGCAAGCTCCACGCGCTCCTCGACGGCGAGTGGGAACCGGACACCCCCCAGCTCCGGCTGACGCGCGCCCTGCAGGTCGAGATGGAACGGGGATTGACGCCCCGGGAGCGCGCGCCCTTCGAGGACGCGGTCGAACGACTCAAGGACTGGGTCGATTCCGAGGTGGCTGGGATGACTGGCGTGAGCGATGCGACCGGGCTCGGTCATCGGCTCGCGGGGATTCAGGGGACGATCGACGGGCTCCTTTTTCCGGTGCACCACTACGCGGGCGAAGGGGCCCGTTCATGGATGTACGAGGTGTCGCTCTTCGTGCAGATGATCGACGACTACCTCGACATCGAGACCGACCTGGCGGACGGGAGATTGACACCGGTCATCACCGGTCAATGGACGCATGAGGACATTTGCCGGACCTGGCACGAGACGGTGCGTGGCATCGAGGCGCTCACGCGCGCAGGTGGGCACGCTGCCCCGCACTATGTTCGGTTCATTCGCGAAGCGTACGTGTTGATGCTCGGTGAGGTGCTCGAAGGGATGGCGTCGGGCCTTGCCGACTAGTGGTTCACGGATCGGGACACACGTCCCGCTCGCGCCTGCCGTGTTCGTTACCGGAAAGGGCGGCGTTGGCAAGACCACGGTGGCGGCAGGGCTCGCGCTCGCGGCTGCGGAGGCCGAAGGTGAAGCGGTATACGTCGAGTTTGGAGACGGTGCTGGGGCGCGACGGGTGCTCCGCGACCGGCCTAGCGGGCTCGAGCATGTCGTGCTCGACCCAAGCCGCGCAGTGGCGAAAGCCGCCGCCCCGGTGTTTGGCTCGGCCACGCTTGCGAAGCTGGCGCTCGACAACTTCGCGATGCGTCCTTTGATTCGCGCGGCCCCCGCCGTTCGGGAGCTCGGCGTGTTGGAGCTCGCACGCCAGGTCGTCGCCGAGCACCCAGGGAAGCGCGTCGTCTTCGACATGCCTGCGACCGGGCACAGCGTGGCGTGGCTCAAAGTCGCACGTCAAGGTCGCGAGCTGACGGGCCGCGGGCCCGTTCATGACCTTTGCGCCAAGCTCGAAGCCGAGCTCATTTCGCCCGGGCGCGCTTCCATCGTCGTCGTGACCCTCCCCGAGCGTCTCGTGCTCTGGGAAACACTTGCGCTTTGCGAGACAGTCGAAAAAGAGGTGGGGCTCTCCGTCGACCGGCTCGTCGTCAATCGCGTACCGCATGCGCCTCCGGAAAACGCGCTCGCCGATGCGGTGGCCATGTCGGAATCCAACGGCGCCGTGGGCGAGGCGGCAGAAAAGCTCGCCGAGCTTCTCTCAGTTCGTGATGCGGTGCGGAAACAAGTCATGGAAGCGCTGGACGAGACGGTGCACCGGTACGGCGAGGAGAAGGGTGGGGACAGTGGGCTGACCTTGCTTCCGTTCTCATCGACCGACCCGACCGCGCGAACGGTGGCCGAGTGGCTGCGGAGTGCGGGGGCCGCATGAAGCATCCGGTCGTAATCGTCTGCGCCGGAGGCGGCGGCGTCGGGAAGACCACCGCGTCGGCCGCTTTCGCGCTGGCGCTCGCCAAGAGCGGATACACGGCCTTGATCGTCAGCATCGACCCGGCTCGCCGGCTTGCGGACGCGATGGGCGTAGAGCTTGGGACACAGGCGCGGGAGCTTTCGCTCGATTCGGGCAGCGGTCGGCTGTTTGGGCTCATGCCCGACCCTGAGGATGCCTTGCGCAACTTCGTCGAGTTCTTGTTTGCGGAGGAACCCGAGGCGCTCGAGCGGCTGTTCGAAAATCGCCTCTACCGCGTGCTAGAAGCCGCGGTCCCTGGAATCCACGAGGTTGCGACGATAAGCCTGACTTGGCGCGCCATCATCGAGCATGAGGTCGATGCCGTCGTGATCGACACCGCGCCCTCTCGCAACGCCGTCGACTTCATTACCTACCCGAAGCGCTTGGCGAAGCTTCTGGGCGGCCGTGCGGTTGGTTGGATGGCCGCGATCGGGAAGCGAAGGAGCGTTGCGCCGCAAGAGGACAAGATGGGCCGGGTCGAGCAACTCCTGGTGCGCGCATTGGGGCCCGTTGCGCGAGACGTCGCTGGCTTGTTTTCCGAGATGGCGCGCGTTCGTCAAAGATTCATCCTGCTCAACGAGCATACGAGCGACCTGCTGCTTCGACCGGAGACGCGGTACTACCCCGTTGCCTCTCCGACCGCTGCTGCCAGAGACGACGTCGACTACCTAATCAACAAGCTTGGCAAGCTCGGCATGACCCCGCGGGCCTTGATCCTCAATTCCGCGTTCGTGCCGGAACGCGATTGGATTCAGGTGCTCGAGGATTCGGAACAGACGACTCCGGCGATCGACGACGTGCTTTCGGCGCTCAACGACGAACGCGCGACACGCAACCGGGCCGCTTCCCGCATCACGGACTCGTTCTCGAGACGGTATCCGAGCCTGCCCCAGCTCCGGTTGCCCTTCCTCGAGTCCGTCGAGCCACGGAGCATCGTTCACGCGCTGTCGAAGAGCTTCGATATCGCTGCGTTGCTCGAGCCCTAGCCCGAGGGCACGCTACCAGGGTTGGTCTCGGGCCCAGTCCTTGAGCCTAACCATGCCTTCCGCGTAGCTGACGGCGGGGTCGTAGCCGAGGTCCCGGCGGGCCGCGGAGATGTCGTACCAATGTGCGGTCGAGAGTTGGCTCACTAGGAAACGGGTCACCGGCGGCTCGGACTGAAGCTTGAACGTGTTCCAGATGGCCTCGGCCAGGGCTGCCGCCAATCGGGCAAGCGGGGCAGGAACGGTTCGCGTGACGGGAGGCAGGCCCGCCGCGTCGAGCATGTCGTTGATGAACGCCGGGCCTTCGAGCGGCGCGCCCTGCGTGATGAAATAGGCCTTGCCCGCGACCGCGGAACCCGGCGCCAGTCGATCATATGCGGCGAGATGCGCGGAGACCGCGTTGTCGATGTAGGTCGTGTCGATCTGCTGCGGCCGGCCAACCATTCTTAGACGCCCAGCTTTGGCGCGGGCGACCAGCCGTGGCAGCGCCGAGCTATCCCCGGGACCCCAGACCAGATGCGGTCGAATCGCGACGGTCGACAGCGCGTTGCTGTTGGCAGCCAAGACCTCTCGTTCAGCAAGCGCCTTGGTTGCCGGGTAGTGCGCTTCGAAGTGAGAGGGATACGGAGCGGATTCATCCACGCCGGACACCGCGTCCCCCGAATGGACGACGCTCGGCGTGCTCGTGTACACGAGCTTTGGTACGCGCTCCTGCTTGCACGCATCGATGACATGGCGAGCTCCAAGCGTATTCACGTCGTAGAACGTTTCGTAGGCACCCCATAGGTTGATGTGTGCGGCCGCGTGAAAGACGCCGTCGCAGCCCTGCACGGCCGCGGCCACGAAATCGGGGTCGCGAACATCGCCACGGCGAAGGTCCACCCCCCATTCACGAAGAACGGGATAGTCGCCACGGCACAGCACGCGCACCTGTTCGCCCCGATCGAGCAGCGCCCGGACGATCGAACGGCCGATGAAGCCTCCGCCACCGGTGACGAGGATCGTCATGAACGGCCTTTTGATTCGACCCACTTTTCGAGCTTCTCGCGTCCGATTTTTGCGTTGTGCCGGATGTCGACGGGAAACCCCGGGTGCCAGACGAAGTGCGCGATGTGATTCAGCTGCGAATGAGCCTGGGCGATGCCGCGCAGCTGCCGTTCGATCTCCGGCCAGTCAGCGCTGTCGTGCCCGGGTTCGAGCTCCACGCAGAGCGTCGGCACACCTCGGGGACCGACGAGTGCCGAGCGATAGACGGCCGGGTGCGTGTCGAAAATCTTTTCGCAAGGGACGGTGAACATGGCTGCGCCGTCGACGAGCACGCGGTGACTCTTGCGCCCGCAAAACCAGAGGCGTCCTTCGCGATCGCGCCAGCCGACGTCGCCCATGCGGTGCCAGAGGAGCTCGCCGTCGCGGATCTTCGATAGCGCCGTATTGTGTTCGTCGCCGAAGTACGCTTCGGTCACCATGGGGCCCCGAACCGCGATCTCTCCGACCTCGCCGTCTTCGAGCTCGAGATCGTCTGAAAAGGCTGGGACCGCGTCGTCGCTGATGCGAATCACCTTCACCTCGATGTCGGGAACCGGGAGACCCACGCAGACACCGGCCCCCTTTTCCGTCTCGGACCAGGTCTTCGCGACGATGTCGCGGCCCGGCAGGCAGGCCACTGGAAGCGATTCGGTGGCGCCGTAGGGCGGAAACACATCGCCGTCCTCGGGCAACATGGCATGCCAACGGGCGAGCGTTTGCCCGGGCATCGGTGCGCCGGCCGCGATCACGCGGCGAAGGCTCGGCAGTTTGATGTCGTGCTGCTCGCCGTATCGGCCTACCGTATTGAGCAGCGCGGGTGAGCCGAACATGGTGGTTACCCCGAAACGCTGAATGGGCTCGATGATGTTTCGCGGCTCGACGCCGGCCGGCCGGCTCGGATCCATGTCTGGGATGACCGTTGTCATGCCGAGCGCCGGATCGAAGAGCGCAAATAGCGGAAACGTAGGCAGGTCAATCTCGCCGGGCTCGATTGAAAACATCTCTCGAATCGCTTTCACCTGCGCGAGGAAGTGACGGTGCCGGTAGACGACGCCCTTGGGCGACCCGGTGCTGCCTGACGTGAACAGGACTGCCGCCACTTCGTCGCCTCCGGTGGGCACGGGCCTCTTCCCTGCGGCGAGCCGCTTGGCCCCGAGCGCTTCGACCTGTGCGAGCGTGTGTTGCGCAAAACCCCAGCCGCCAACGGTAACCGTTCGCTCCACCGTCGCCCGGCCCCAGCCGAGCGCGATGCGAGCCGCGTGCGCGACCGGTATCCCGACGAATGCGCTGGGCTGCGCGCGCGCCAGGCATTTGCTCAGCCCTTTGATGCCGAGACCCGGGTCGATCATCACTGGCACCACGCCGGCCTTGAACATCCCAAAGGTGAGGGCGAACAGCTCGGGGCTCGGTCGCACCATGAGCGCGGCGCGATGACCTCGTTCGATGCCAACCGCCTCGAGGCCGGCGGCGATTCGGCTGCTGCGTTCGTCGAGCTCCCCGTACGAGACCTTGGTGTAGATGATGTCGCCCCCGGCGTCGCGACGCTTGGTCGGGAAGTAGATGGCCGTCGTGTCGGGCTGCGTTGCCGCCATCTGCGGCAGCACGTCGGCCACCGTCGAAAGCGCTGAACTCATTCGGCGACTCCCAGGAACCTGCGGACGAGTTGCTCGACCTCTGCCGGCGCGTCCTCGAGGACGTAGTGGCCACAGTCCGGAAACTGATGAACATCCGCATCGGGAAGGGCGCTCTTCCACACCCTCAAGAAATGGTCGTCGAAGACGAAGTCACGATCGCCCCAGCAGATCAGCACGGGCCGGTCGTTGAACTGATGGAGGTGCTCGCCCACGTCGCGGACAATCGAGAAGCTCGGATCGCTTTCTTTTAGTGGGATGTCCTGTACGAAGCGAAGCACCGCGCGGCGGTGATCCCAGCTGTCGTAAGGCGCACAGAGGCCGTCACGTACCGCTTTCGGGAGACTGACGCGGGTGACGGCCATCCGCGTGGCGCCCCGGGCGAACGCGTTGAAACCACGAACCAAGAGCGCGCCTGCCATCGTGTCACGCGCCAACCAGAGCGAAGCGGGCAGGCGCTTGGTCGACGGCATCGGAAACGCCGCGGTGTTCAAAACGACCAGGCGTGCGACTAGATCGGGGTGACGGTGCGCCCAAGCCATGCCGATCATGCCGCCCCAGTCGTGCACGGCGAGCGTGATGTCTCCGAGGCCGAGCTGTTCGACTAGCGCTTCGATGTCCTGCACCCGCTGCGCGAGCCGGTACGAGTAGGCGTCGTCGTCCGGCTTGTCGGACTTCCCGCAGCCGATGTGATCGGGCGCGATGACGCGATGAGTCGGGCGCAGCGCCGAGATCAATCGTCGCCAGTAGAACGACCACGTCGGGTTGCCGTGAAGCATCAAGACCACCGGCGCGTCCCGCGGACCCTCGTCGAGGTAGTGCATTCGATGACCGCACGGCAAGGTGAGCCAGTGAGGCTCGAACGGATAGAGCTCGTCGGAGACCTTCACGGTCGGCCTACCAGATGATTTCGGACATGCTGCAGTTGAGCCCGGAACCGATACCCATCAGCGCCACGCGGTCGCCCGGCTGAACACGCCCAGCCTGCGCCGCCTTTGAAAGCACCATCGGAACCGCAGCGGGCCCCACGTTGCCAAGCTCGACGTAGGCATGCATGAACTTGTCGGCCGGAAGCTCGAGCGCCTCTGCGAGCTTTTCCGTATTGGCTCGACTCACCTGATGCAAGATGTACTCGGCCACGACGTCCGGGTTCCAACCGAGCTCGCGCTTCGCCGTTTCGTAGGTCTGCTTTGCAAGCGTGACCCCGGCGATGAGCAGCTCTTTGCTCTTGGTCTGCATTTGGTCGACCTGCCCGCGGCAGAGCTGATGGTGCTCGGTTGCCGCTGACGTCACGCCGCCGACGAAGCGATGGCCATCGCTCACCAAGTCACTTCGCCCCAGCACCATCGCCGCGCCCCCCGACCCGAGGGTCAGCGTCGCGAAGTTCTCCCGGAACGTCGCCTCGTCGAGATCGGGGTCGTTCAGGCGCGCGATGGTGCTCTCGACGACAAACCGGCTGTTCTCGCCGTCGACCACCAGCCCGTACTCGATCTGGCCGCGCTCGATCATGTTCCCGACGATGTCCATCGCGTTGAGGAAGCCGAGGCAGGCGTTGCCAAGATCGAAGTTCATGCAGTCGCGGCCGAGGCCGAGGTTGCCGTGGACGATACAGGACGTCGACGGCTCGATGTAGTCGCGGCAGACCGAGGTGTTGATCACGATGCCCAGACGGCCGCGGTCGATGCCGGCCTGCTCAATCGCTAGCTCTGCTGCCGCCGTCGCCGCCTGAGAAGGCCGGAACTCGACGCCCCACATCCGGCGCGCGCGGATTCCGGTTACGCCTTCGAGAAAACCCGGCTGGAGCCCGAGCCGGCCCATGGGCCCAGCGAGCTTCGCTTCGAGCTCTTTCGACGTGACGCGGTCGGCGCCATCGACATGGGCGACGCTCGAAATGGAGACCTGGTCGAAACGCACCGGGCGACCCTAGTCCGCGCTCGGGGGTGCGACAAGCCCCGGCACCCGAAGACGCCGTACGTCGAGATTGTGAAGAAAGGCGCTCACCGACGGGTCCACTTACTTGTTTGCGCGTCTTGAGGTATTCATGCGGCTGAGACGAAGATGAAAAGAACACTCCTTAGCGTCATTGCCGTGCTGTTGTTGTCTATTGCAGCGCTCGGCTATTTCCTCCTTCGGCCGCTCTCTCGCGTGCCGGTTCCGGCCGACTTCCAATGCTATGACCTCGGGCAGGGGGCGTACGTTCCCCTCGATCCACCGACCCAGTCGTTCGGTATCGGCCTCTCTTATGCGGGACACATCGAAGAGACGGCGTCTTCGTTCGATCCGGACGCGGCGCCGCCCGTTTTCGTGAAGGGTCCACGGAGCTTGGCGCGATCGGGCGCCGAAGTTCCGTTCCCGACGCCGGCGCTGCTCATCGAGAGCGCGGATGCGTTCGAGCTTGGGCTCGGGGATACCCTCCGCAGCGACTTCCCCGACCTCGCGCCGTTGCTAGACTACGAAGTCGAAATGGGGATGGTTTTGCTCGAGGACATCGACCCGTCTCGGCTCGACGACGCGAATTTCGCGCCAAGGCTCGGGTTCTTCATCGCCAACGACCTTTCGGCGCGATCGATTGGCATCCTAGGCGAGGGGCAACCGAACCGCCACGCGTATTGGGGCCTATCGAAGAGCTTCGCCGGCTTCATGCCGGTCGCCGACAAGGCCTGGGTGCCTGAGAACCCGACGCCCAACGGCATCCCCTGCGTCGAGATCGAAAGCCTGGTCAACGGTGAAGTTCGGCAGCACCAGTCGACCGCGGATCTGATCTACACCCCGGTCCAGATGCTGCGCTTCATTCACGCCAAGTATCCCGAAGCGCCGCTGTCGAAGGGCACCATCGTGCTCACCGGCACTCCCGGAGGCGTTGCCATGAGCACACCTCGATGGCTGGTGCGCTTGAGCAACCTCGTAGGGCTGAGCCGTTTTCGCAAGCTCGCCACCAAGCTCGGCGGCGACACGTCGCGCTTCCTCGGGGTCGGCGACGAAGTGACGGTGCGCGGACAAGGGCTCGGCAAGCTCAGCGTGACCATCACCGAGACGAGCGCGCCCTAGCGCTCCCTAGACACGGTCGCGTTCCGGAATGTCCGCGATTTTGACGACCCGCATCTCGGGGAGGAGGTCGGTCTCCGCGAGCAGCGTTCGAAGGACGATCTGGCCGCGCGGCCGGCCCTCAGTGCTGACCCAGTTCTTCACGCCCGGATTCTCGGCGCTGGCGTAGATCCGAAACGAGCCGTCGGCGTCGTACACGGCGTGGCGATTGTTGAGCGCGACCGGATGGTGCCGGTAGTCGCCCGATTGAAGGTAGTGGTCGAAGACCTGGCATGACCAGTACCGGCAGGGGACGTCTGTGCCTTCGATGACAATCGCTTCGTCCTCGCCGAGCCTGAACGAAACGCCCGAGTAGCCGATGCCCGGACCGGGGAGATTGTTCGCGACCACCTTGGGGTCGATCATCTCGAAAACTTCGTCGGGCGTGTATTCTTCGTGCTCTCCTTCTTCGACGGCAAGCTTCCCATCCGCCCCGATTCTCGTTGGCGCCGAAGGCGCGTCGCCCTCGTACTCGATCATGCTCATGCCCACGATGGCCGACACGCCCAAGCCGGCGTCGACGGTGTCGTGCATGAACGCGACGAGCCGGTCGAGCCCCGCGGAAAGGTCGGCAACGGAGTACTCGTTCGGAGGTGCCACCTCGTCGACGCACTGGATGTTCATGATTGCAGGGCGGTACTTTCCTTGGTCGACCTGGATCACGCAGTCGGGGAAATACTGTCGGGTCATGATGAAGGGTTCGTTGCCCTGAAGATCCAGCCAGTTCTTCGCGCCTTCGGGGCGCTTCGCGCTGATGTGAATCGTTGCATGCTCAACGTCGCCGTCTTTTTCAAAGGCGATGTCTTTGTCGATCAAGAAGCTCACCATGGACCGCATGCCCTCGTCATCGCTCGCATACACGACGATCGAGAAAAAGATGTCGTCCCCTCGTTGAATCGTGAACTCGTAAGAGAGCGATCCGTCGAGCTTGGCGTCGTGGTAGAGCGTGTCGGGCCCGTCGCCGACGAAGCTCCGAAGCGGAGTGAACGCGCGCGCGAGAACCGGATGGGCGCGATCGGCCTCCATCTCGAGCTCTTGGCCCGCGGCGATCAGGGAGGCCAAGTAGCGAAAGCCGTCTGCCCGTTCGCGTGGGCTGCGCGCGCCGATGGGGCCGACGATCTTCTCGCCGACTTCCTTGAGCCGGTCGGCAAAGCGATTCCATGCGGCTTGGCTCGGGGTGATTGAGTCGGGCATCCTGCTCGTTCGATTAGCGCGCTCGGCGGCTCGCCGCCAACCCCGAAGGCATCTTCGTGCTCACACGAACAGCCCTAGAGGCGGCGCGGCGGGCCAACGAGCCCGCGATTACGTTCGTGGCAAAGTAGCCGCGCGCCACGAATCAAAATAGCCTGAACCGCGAGTCGACTGTAGTTGGGGACCCGCGATGAGATATCAGTCTTCGTTGGATGGAGTTCGCGCGATCTCGGTGCTGATCGTGATGGCGTATCACTTCGACCTCAACACCTGGGGGCATCTCGGAGTGACGATTTTCTTCGTGCTCTCCGGATTTCTAATTACGTCGATTCTGGTCGAGCAGCGTCACCAGAAGTTCAGTCACTACCTCGCCGTGTTCTATCAGCGTAGGTCGCTTCGTATCTTTCCACTCTACTACGCGTACATCTTCGTGCTGGGCCTTGCCTTTCTGCTTGTCGGGCGGCCGCTCGGGTTCGACACGAACTGGCCCTACCTCGTCACGTACACCACCAACTTTGCACCGCTCGACCCGAACTGGTTCACGAGCGCTTTCTATGGACACCTCTGGTCGCTTGGCGTCGAGGAGCAGTTCTATCTGCTCTGGCCTTTCTTGATCTATTTCTTGAGCCCAAAGGGGTCGAAGGTGCTCATGGTTGCGCTGCTCGTTTCGTGCCCCCTGATTCGCATGCTCG
>JABDJF010000487.1 GCA_013002645.1 Myxococcales bacterium | reverse complement strand
GGCTCGATGCCATGCTTGCGAGTGGCCCCGACGGGCGTGACGCGGCCTGGGTGAATGTCGAAGCCGACAACCCTGGGTTGCTCCTCGCAGGCGACCCTCGGCCCGAGCCGCTCGAGGCCCCCTTCGAAATGAACAACGGGGACACCGTCATCGTCTGCCAGTAGCGCGCGCGGCGCGGTTTCGGGTTGGGGCCCAGCGGACTGCCGTCCCGGTGCGTTTTGCGCTAGTCATCTACCATGAGGGAACACGTCGTACGAGCGCCGGCCAAGCGGACGAAGCACACACCCTTGCTCCTCCAGCACGGCGCATGGCACGGGGCCTGGTGTTGGGAGAACTGGCTCGATCACTTCGCGAGCCTCGGATACGAGGTGCACGCGATCAGCCTCCCGGGGCACGGAGCGAGCCCTCTCGTCAAGTCGCACATCAATCGATACACGCTCAGCGACTACGCCGAGCACCTCGCCGAAGCGGTCGACGAGATCTCTCCACGCCCCGCTGTCATCGGGCATAGCTTGGGTGGCGCCGTCGTGCAGCGCTTCCTCGAGTCGCACACGGTCCCGGCGGCGGTGCTGCTTGCGACGATGCCGCAGCGAGGGCTGCTCGCGTATCTCCTCCGCTCCTTGCGAGACAACCCAGCCGCTACGGTGAAGGCGCTCGTTACGCTGAACACACATCACATCGTCAACGGTCCGAGCAAGGTCGCCGAGCAGTTCTTCAGCCGAGGGGCGGACGTCGACTTCGAGGCCTGGGAAGCGCAATTGGTGCGCGAGTCGTTCGGCGTGCTGGTGACCGGCCTGTTTCGCGTCGCCGACCCGGCGAAAGTCGGAGCGACCCCCATGCTAGTCGTCGCGGGAGGCAAGGACGCGATCTTCACCGTCGAAGAGGAGAAGCAGACCGCCACCGCCTATGGCGCCGAGCTCCGCTTGTTTCCCGATCAGGCGCACAACTTGATGGCCGAGCCGCGGTGGCGCGAGGTGGCCGACGCCATCGATGTTTGGCTCACCGACCGAGCCCCTTGTTCGGATTGATCAAGTATTTCTCGCCGGTCGCCTGTTTTCCGTACACCGAGATGGCCTCGAGAGTCAGGGCCTCGGCGAGGGAAACCTCTCGTGTGTAGCTGCTCGCGAAGGTTGTCTTGATCTCGGCCGCGACTCGGTCTTGCAACTTCTTCGTCGCTTCGGGGCCGATCCTCTGTAGAAACGGAAACAACAACCAGCCGCGAACGCCCCAGGCCATGCCGAAGCTCCGGGTGAGTACGATGGGGCTGCGATCGAGTCCGCCGTAGATGTAGACCTGCTTGTGCGTCATGGAGCCGTACGGGCTGTAAGCGGCGCCCGTCGCACTCGCCGCGGCTTCCATGCAGGTGAGAATCTGCCCCGCCAGCTTGCCGCCGCCGATGGCGTCGAACGCCAGAGTCGCACCGGTGGCGACCAGCGCGTCGGTCAAGTCCTTCATGAATGTCGGTTCGCTGGAGTTGCAGACATGGGACGCACCCATGCCCCGGAGGAGCTCGACCTGTTCTGGTTTGCGCACGATGTTCACCAGCGGAACGTCGTCCTCGAGGCACACCTTCTGCAGCATCTGACCAAGGTTGGACGCCGCCGCGGTATGTACGAGCGCACTGTGACCCTCGAGCCGCATGGTTTCGACCATCGCGAGCGCCGTCATCGGATTGACGAAACACGACGCACCTTCGGCCGGGGTCGTTCCGTCAGGCAACACAAGCACCTGCTTTGCCGGAACGCAGCGGTATTGCGAGTACATGGCTCCGCCAATCATCCCGACTGTTCGGCCCATCAAAGCCTGCGCCGACGCGTCAGCACCGGCCGCGACCACGATGCCGGCGCCTTCGTTGCCAACGGGCATCGACTTGTCGACCCGCGCGGCCATTCCGCGCATGAGCTTGTCAGGAACGCTTGCCGTCACGATTGGACGATTCGCACTGCCCGACGCGCGCATGGTCTTTGGGTCCGCGGCACCGAACAGAAGCCCGAGATCCGACGGATTGATCGGGGAGGCTTCGACTCGAACCAGCACCTCGTCTTCTTTGGGTTGGGGGATCGGCGTCGTCGCCAGAGACAGCTCGAGCGTGCCGTCCTGTTTGATGATCGAGCGCAATTGCAGGGCGTCGCCGGAAAGTTGGTTGGCCATCATGGACTCCTCAGATTGAATTCGCAGGTTGCAATGCCGTTGCCTCTTCGGTGAGCTTTTCGAACGCGGCCACGAAAACGTCCGGATCCTGGGCGCCGGAGACCAAGTAGCGGCGGTCGAGAATGAAGGACGGCACCGCTTGGATGCCCTTGCTCAACCAGAAGCGCTGGTGCTCGCGGACGTCGGCCGCGTAGCGGCCATCCTCGAGCAGGGCGGCGGCCTCGATTTCGTCGAGCCCTACCCGGCCGGCAACGGAGGCCAGCATCTTTTCGTCACCGACGTTTTCCTGGTTGGAAAAGTAGCTCTCGAACAGCGCCATCTCGAGCGCGGATTGTTTGTGGTGCTCCGCCGCCCACGCCAGCAACTGATGCGCGAGGAAGGTGTTGTAGATGCGTTGGCCTTCGTAGAAATTGAACGAGAACCCGAGCGAATCGCCGAGTGCCGTCAAACGGGCCCGCGCGGCATCGCTCTGCTGGCGGTTGGTCCCGTACTTCTCGCCGATGTGCTCGCGAAGCTCTTGGCCTTGAGGCGGCATCATCGGGTTGAGCTCGAATGGGTGCCAGTGGACATCGGCGTCGACCTCGCCATCGAGACGGGAGAGCGCCTCTTGCAGCTGCTTGTAGCCGATGATGCACCATGGACAGACCACGTCCGAGACGATGTCGATGCGGATCTGGGTCGGCGGCGCGCTCATGGTGGTCGTACCGGTCATGGGCACTTGGGATCGTAACGTCAAGCGAACACCCGGCGCCGACGCGTTGCGAAACGACAGCGCGAACCCGCAGGCGTTGCCGCTAACCCTTCGATTCGGTCCTATCGGCCTCCGCCTCTTTTTCCTTGGCCTCTCTGCGCTGCTGATCCTCGGCTTCGAGTATGCCGCGCTTGGTCTCGAGCGCCGCAAGGTGTGCAGTCAGCGCTGGATCCTTGGCAAGCGCGTCGCGGTCCTTTTGCAGCTGCTCGATTTCTTCGACCACGACCTTGAGCTTGACCTCCGCGTCGGCTGCCGCCTCGGCCAGCTCTGCTTTGTCGAACATCCGCTCCTCCGGCCGTGACTCCTCCGCGGGAGCGACTTTGCGCTTGGATGCTCGGCTGCCCTCGGGAATGAAGGTCTGGTCCGGCTTCAACTGACGCTGGTTCATGAAGGTCGGGGAGACGATCTCGATGCTCGCTCGGTGAAGTGAGTCCAGCATGCACGCCCGCAGCTTGGATTCCGCACTGATGAGATACTTCACCTCCTCGAGGAAACCGGCAGCCTGGTACGTGATGGAGAAATCACCCAGCTCGAGGACGAAGACGAATGGATCGATGAGCCCGGCGTGCTCGGCCGCCTCGAGCAGACACTTCTCGATCTTCTCTCGAGGCACGTCGTAACCGAGTGAGACGGCCGCGGCGATGAATGTTCCCGATTCGCGGACCACCGTAACGGGATTGCTGACCAGGTAGAGGTTTGGAAAGGTCGTGAGGGTGCGTCGCTC
>JABDJF010000475.1 GCA_013002645.1 Myxococcales bacterium | reverse complement strand
CACGCACTTCGTCGGCGAGCAGTCGCTTCAGCAGATGCCGGCCTGGTTCCGGCACGCCGACCTCTTCGTGTACACCTCCCTGTCGGAAACCTACGGGCAGGTCATCAGTGAGGCGCTCTGGTGCGGCCTTCCGGTCGTGGCCATGGACGACGGCATGGGCGTCGCCGGTCAGGTGACCGATGGCGAAGACGGCTTCCTCATCGATCCGAAGGGCGAAGACGCCGACCGCCAGTTCGGGGGCTACGCCGAGCTCTTGCTCCGCAAGCCCGCACTTCGTCGCCAGATGTCCGAGCAGGCCGCGCGCAACGCCAAGGATCGCTCCGACCCCGACGCCTGCGTCCAGCGCTACCTCGAGGTCTTCGAGGTCGCCAAGGACCACGCCAAGCGGAACCCCGGAGGCTCCCAGCTCGTCGCATACCGCAGCCTTGCCCGCTGGGCGGGGATGCACTCCACGGTTGCCGCGATGGGTCTCATGCGAAAGCCTGTCGAGCTGAACCGCAACCAGGCGCCCACGGGCACGTGGACGTTCTCCGCGGCGTCCTGAGCCGGGTCACCATTACTCCGCGGTGAGCAGCTCGACGTCCGCATCGGACGGCGTCATCGGTTCGGGCGGTGGTATCGTCGGCTGGCCGCGCAGTCGAGAGCCGAAGTTGCTTCCAAGGCGTCGCGCGTCTTCGAGGATGATGTAGGCGCAGGGCACGATGAGCAGCATGATCAGCGTCGCCGCCAGGACGCCGAAGCCGAGTGAGACAGCCATCGGCACCAGGAAGCGGGCCTGCACCGAGGTTTCGAGAATCATGGGCGCCAAGCCGAAGAATGTCGTGAGCGAGGTCAGCAGGATCGGACGGAAGCGCCGCGCGCCACCGGCGACGACCGCCTCCCAAGTGCTCATTCCCTCTTCGCGGAAGCGGTTGATGGAGACGATGAGAATCAGCGAGTCGTTGACGACGACGCCGGAGAGCGCGACCAGGCCCATCATGCTCATCAGGCTCAACGAGAAGCCCATCACGACGTGGCCCCAGACGGCGCCCACCATGCCGAATGGAATCGCCGACATCACCAGAATCGGCTGGGCGTAGCTGCGGAACACGACCGCGAGCATCGAGAACATCACGATCAGCGCGAGGATGAACCCGAGCCCGAGTGCGCCCATCGTTTCGGCCTGGCGCTCTTGCTCGCCGCCGAGGCTGTAGGAGAGGCCTGGGATGTCGGCGAGCAGCTGCGGGAGCTCGCGCTGAACGATCTGGGCGTTGATGTCGTTCGCGTTGGCATCTTCGTCGGCGACGTCGGCCGTGACACTGATGTTTCGACGCCCATCGGTTCGCTTGATGATCGTATAGGCTTGGCCTCGGTTGACGACCGCGGCCTGGGACAGCGGCATCTCCCCGCCCATCGGGGTGCGCACGATGAGCTCTTCGACGTTGTAGAGGGACTGCCTCTCGTCGAGCGGCAGGCGGACGTAGACGCGCACCTCGTCGCGACCCCGCTGCTGGCGGACGGCCTCCGCGCCGAAAAACGCCGCACGGACCTGCCGCGCGAGCTCGAATTCCGTCATGCCTTGGGCCAAGGCCGCGTCGGTGAGCCGGAAGTCGAGCTGATCCTTGCCCTTGGTGACGCCGCTGTCGATGTCGCGAAGGCCGCTGTAGGCCGAAATCTCGATTGCCAGGCGCTCCGCGGCCGCTTCGAGGGTTGGAACGTCGTCGTGGATGAGTTGAACCTCGATCGGCTTGCCCGGCTCGACGCCTACCTCGAATGAAAAGGTGAGCGAGTCCGCCCCGGGGATCTCGCCGATCTCGTCGCGCCAGCGCTGGACGAATTGCTGCGTGGTCAACGCGCGTTCGCCGGCGTCGATCAGATACATCATGACCGTCGCGTAGTGGCTTCCTTCGGTCGAGTTGCCGCCCTCGGGACTCGCTTCGAGCGCGCTCTTCGCGCCGACTTCCTCGTACAAGCCGCGGGACATCGTCGGCCCATCGCTTTTCGCATCCTCGTTGTCGACGATCGACTGCGCGATCGCCGCGATCCCATCTGCGATGCGTTCGGTCTGGGACACCGGCGTGCCGACCGGCATCTTCAGGTGCGCCGTGATCAGGTCGCCCTCGACCTTGGGAAGAAAGGTGAACGGAATCCGTCCGGCCACGTACCCGAGCGTGCCGACCAAGAGCGCCACCCCGGCTGCGATGGTGAAGTAGCGCCAGCGGAGCGCTCTGTTCAAGATCGGAATGTAGGTGTGCTGGATGTGGTGCTGGAGGCGATGCGGCATGTCGATCTTCGCGACCAAGCGCATGAACCAGAGGTAGGGGGAGAGCACGACCCTCATCCACCAGGGCATTGGATGCGAAAGGTGCGCCGGCAAAATGAGGAGCGATTCGACGAGCGAGATCATCAAGACCGCAATGACGACGATCGGGACGACGCGGAAGAACTTCCCCATGGGGCCTGGGACCATCAGCATCGGTGCGAACGCCACACAGCTCGTGAGAATCGCGAAGATGACCGGCGTGGCGACCTCTTTGGCGCCCGTGATCGCGGCTTCGAGCCGCCCCTTGCCGTCCATCCGGTGCTTGTAGATCGATTCCCCGACGACGATGGCATCGTCGACGACCATGCCGAGCGTGATGATGAACGCGAACAGCGAGATCATGTTGATCGACACGTCGGTCACCGGGAAGAAGAGCAAGGAGCCGGCAAACGAAATGGGGATCCCGAGCGTCACCCAGAACGCGAGACGCGCCTCGAGAAACAACGCCAGCGTCAGAAGGACCAGGAGCAGACCGATGCGCGCGTTTCGCAAGAGCAGCGAGAGTCGCCCTTCGTACATCTCGGCGGTGTCGAACCAGTTCGCGGCGTAGAGGCCTTCGGGCAAGGTCTCTTGGAGCTCGACGACGTATTCCTTCGCGGCGGCCGACACGGTGAGCGGGGTCTCGGAACCGACACGGAAGACGTTGATCATGACCGCCGGTTTGCCGTTGTACGTGGCCTCTTTGTCGATTTCCCGGAAGCCATCGCGCACGGCCGCCACGTCGCGAACGCGTACCTGTGAGCCGTCGGGCTGGCTGAGGAGAACGATGTTGCCGAACTCGTTGCCCCGGTCACGCCTCTCGGTCGTGCGCAGCAGGACCTCGCCGGCCGTCGTCTTCACCCCCCCGCCAGGAAGCTCGACCGAGGCGCCCCGGACCCGCGCCGCGACCTCATCGATGGTCAATCCGTACTTGCGGAGCTCGGCTTGGGGGACTTCGATGCTGATCTCGAGGGGACGAATCCCGGAGAGCTCGACGTAGGTGATGCGAGGGTCTTGGAGCAGCGTTCGACGGCTGTTTTCCGCCACGGAGCGCAGCGTGGCTTCGTCGACGTCGCCGTAGAGAACGATCGAGATGACCTGCTGCCGGTTCGAAAGAAGGCTGACGGTGGGGCGCTCCACGTCCTCCGGAAACGAGGTGATGGGATCGATGGCGCTCTTCACGTCGTTGAGGGCGCGATCCTTGTCGGTGTTGAGCAAGAGCTCGACCAAGGTGCTCGCCTGCCCCTCCATCGCAGACGAGGTGACTTTTTTGACGCCATCGATGCCACGGACCGCCTCTTCGACCGCGAGCACGACCGCCTGCTCGACTTCTGCAGGGCTCGCGCCCGGGTAGATGACGCTGACCGAGACGACATCGAGCTCGACCTCGGGGAACACCTCCTGCTTGATGCCCGATGCTAAGGTGACGATGCCCCCGACGATCAAGATGAGCATCAAGACATTGGCCGCGACGGAGTTCTTCGCCGACCAGGCGATGACGCCGCGTTCTTTGTCTGGGTCGAACTGGCTCGAGTCGGTCATGGCGTGGCTTGGGCGGCGGGCTTGCTTGGGTCGCCGGGCGCGGCCTCAGGCTTCTCCGCCAGGGTTCTGAGGAGCATGTTGGGCACCGGCGTTGGGATGCGGCTGGTGACCACGCGCTCGTTGGACTCCAGGCCGCGGGTGACGAGCACCGCATCGGGTTCGGTCCATGCGATTTGGACGTCCCGAATCTCGAGCTGGTCGTCGTCGTTCATGACGTAGACGCTTCGCCCGTTTCTCAGCGCGACCCGAGGGACGCGGATGGCGTCCTCGATCGGCTGCGCGCCGACCTCCACATCCACGAACGAACCGAGGAGCAGCGGGAGGTCGCCCGGGTTCCCGAGCGGGTTCTCGATGCGCACCAGGATGCGCGCCATTGCCCCGCCTGGATCGAGGTCCGGCAGCTGTCGGATCACTTCGCCACGACGTTCGATGGTCTCTTGGCCGACGTACTGGATGATCTTCGTTTCGGAGCCGGGGGCGTCGTCCGTACGGGCCCGGACCGTTCGCAAGGAGGCGACCGGGACCGACACCTGCACGTGGTATTCGTCGGTGCCAACCAGGCGTGCCACCGTGCCCTGCGGGCTGACCAGCTGGCCTGCGTCGACGCTTTCGGTCACGACCATCGCGTTGAACGGCGCGCGGAGGGTGGTGCGGGTCAAATCGAGCTGCGCCTTTTTGAGCGCGCTCTG
>JABDJF010000460.1 GCA_013002645.1 Myxococcales bacterium | reverse complement strand
GTCGAATGCCTCGATCCCACACGAGGCGATGACTGAGCAGGTAGGAGGGGCCAGAATGGGGGCAATGGTATTCCTGCCGGGCGGCCAACCCCATCACATCCGTCCGCGAAAGGGCCTCGTCTCGCCGGCCTAAAGTTATCCACAGGTTCGTTCGAACTTCGAATGCGTGCATCGCACCCGCCTTCACGGATTCCGTGAAACTTGGTACGCTTATTTCAAACCATCCGTATGGCAAAAACCCTTGCGATATGCACGCACAAGGGTGGCACTGGAAAGACGGTAACGGCTCTGTCGCTTGCGACAGGCTTTGCCGATGACGGCCAGCGCTGCCTGCTCGTAGACCTCGATCCGCAAGCCCATTCCACGATTGGAATCGGTCTCGACGCCTACAAACTGTCGCTCAAAGACTTCTTCGAGCGACATCCCGGGTTACCGCTGCGCGACGTCATCCAGTCGGCGCCGGAGAATCCGCACCTCGACATCGTGCCGAGTGACCTCCGTCTTGCGTGGACGGCCGAAGGTCTCTCGGGACGACCGAAGAAAGAAGAACTGCTCAGGCGAAGTCTCCGTGACGTCGAGAGTGACTACGACTGGATCGTGATCGACACTCCTCCATCGCTGGGTGTTCTGACACAGAACGCCTTGACGGCTTCAGATCTCGTGCTGATTCCAGCGCCGGCTGAGGCTCGCGCGACTAATGCGATTGCCGACCTGCTCGAGCTGGTCCATGTGCTCAAGGGCCCCGGCTTCGACGCCTATCGGATCCTGCTCACTCGCCTGGACTCTCGGAGGTCCGTGACCAACCAAGCGGTGATGAAGGCGCTGGAGCCTTGGAAAGACAAGATCCTCGACACCGTCATTCCAGAAAGCGAGCCCCTGAACCAGGCGCAGATGGCGCGAAAGGACATCTTCCGCTTCGCGCCAGACAGCACGGGGGCGCTCGCCTATCGCAAGCTAATCAAAGAAATCAAGACACTATGAGTACGCCGAATCCACAATCTCTGGCGGACGCCATGAAGACAGGCTTTCAAGATCGGCCCTCGGGTCGCCTGAATTCCATGGCATCGACTGATCAGCCCGAGCCGTTCGCGGTTCCGCTCGATCAGGACGCCTACGAAATCGCGCTTGACCACATCGAGCCCGACCCCAGTCAACCTCGGAAGAATTTTGAAAAAGACGAACTCGACAATCTCGCGGCGTCAATTCGTGAGAATGGGCTTCTGCAGCCGATCCTTGTTCACCGGACTGAGGATCCGATGAAGTACCGGATCATTGCCGGCGAACGACGCTATCGGGCTTCACGGCTGGCTGGGCTCCAGACAGTTCCCTGTCTTGAGATGCCCAAGGACTTCGATCCGAACCTGATCGACCAACTTCAGCTCGTCGAGAACATCCAGCGAGCCGATCTGCAGCCTCTGGAGGCAGCCGAGGCGATTGAGGCCTATCTGCATCGCCACGGGCTGACGCAGAAGGAGGCAGCTGAACGGCTCGGGAAGCCTGCGTCGTTTCTCGCGGAGTTGCTCACAATACGACGCATTCCCAAGGCACTGCTCGATCATGAGAAAGCTGCATCGCTTTCGAAGCAGACCCTGGTCGAGATCGGGCGCGCAGAAGGCTCCGAGCAGGCCCGGCTCTTTGAGTCGGCGGTATCAGGAGCCACTCTCGACCAGATCCGCTCCCGACGTGGCAATCGGCAGGCTCCTCAACGAGTCGTCTACTTCAACGAGCGATTCCTGATGGACCGCTACCCGCCTATTGAGATCCGCTGGAAACGGCATCCGCAAGAAGTGAGTCGCGATGAACTCATCGAAGCGCTTCAAGAGGTAGCCAAGCAGATCGCTGGCCGGCAACCCTAGTCAATCTTCGAACTTCGAATCGAAGCAGCCGGACTGCACGGGATGGCCCAACGCCACGCGCCCAATGCACGGAAAGGGCCAGCGCCGCGCACGGAAAGGGCCAGCCCCCTGCACGGGATAGGCCAGCGGATTGCGCCGAATCTCCGCCAAGGTTCGCGAATCTCGGGTTCGCAACTAAGTAAACTAAGTAACTAAACACACATGCGTGATGAAAAATGCAAGTAGATCCAATGCGGAGGAGAGTCGCTCCGAAATCGATCCGATTCGAGTGGAACTGCTCTCGACCGAGATGCCGATCCACCAGCTAGCCAAGCGCGGCGGCAAGCCGATTCGCATACTCAAGCGGAAGCCAGGGAATCGCGTTGAGGTGCAGTGGAGTGTCGACTACAGCGCGGCTGTGGGCGCCCCAGGGCAACTCGCCTACAGGCTCGACACTTGGGTGATCAAGCGTTGCCTCGACGAGCTGCCGCGACCCATTCCGCGGCTCTTTGAAGTTGGCGACCTCCGCCCGATCGCGCGACAGCTGAACCACGGTGGCGATACGAACGCCGTGAGGAGAGCCTTCGACCAAAACGCCGCGACGTTCATCCGCGCGAAAATAACGTACACGACAGCCAACGGCGACGAGGCAACGCTGGAGGGGTACTTTAGTCGTTACAACGTTTTCTACCGTGGGCACACTCTACCGGGCGGCCAGCGCGCAGAAACGGTCTACATCAGCCTCAATGATCCCTACTATGACCTGATCAACGATGGCCAGGTGCGCCCCCTCGACTTCGAGTATCAACGTACGCTTACGCCTTCGTCCCAGCGTTTCTACGAAATCATCAGCCCAAAGATCTTCGCGGCGCTCAAGAATCGGAGGAGCACGGCGTGGATTCGATACTCGGACTACTGCCAGTTTGCAGCTCAGAAGCCGCAGTTGAGCCGTAGTCGGATGCAGGCACAGATGGCTGTCGTTCACCGATCACATCGAGAGTCTGGATACATCGCTGACGTGGCGTACCGACGCTCGCCGGATTCGGATGGCTCGCCGGACTGGATCCTCGAGTACACGCCTGGGGATCGCGCCAAGGCCGAGTACGCTCTTTTCAACGAGAAACCCCGCTCGAAGGCGGGCACCCGGGCGAACCCCGAGTCCACCGCCGAAAAGAAGAGTGCTCCGCAACCAGCCACCCGCCAGCCTAGCCAGGCTGAACATCTGGTCCGTTGTTTCCTTGAGCGCCGGGAAGGAAGAGACACTGGGACACTGTCTTCGCGTCAAATCGGATGGGGACGACAACTACTGGAGGCCGCGGACCAAGATGTTGGACTCGCGGAGCTCGCCATCGACCTCGCGGTTGAGGCGGCTCACCAGAACCGAAATGGTTTCCCCAAACACCTCAGCGGCCTCCTCGACGCTGGTTTCATAGACCAGGCTCGAGCGCGGCGAATCAAGGAAAGGGACAACCGAGACAAACACGAACGCATTAGGGCGGTCGAGGAGCGGCGCGGCGAGTTCAACGACTGGTGTCAGAAGCGAGTGGCCAACCGCATCAACCAACTATCAGAGGGTCAACGTGAGGAGCTGCTCGACGCACGACGAGATGACGTGTTGCGTGCGCAAAGCTTCTTCCTGCAACTGAGGCGTTGGCCCACAGAGCGCGAAAGCGCCTGGGTAGAGAGCCAGGTTCTCCGCCAGTATGGCAAGGAAGGCGAACCGTCATTCGAAGAGTGGGCCCGTTCGGCGAAGCAGGCGACCCTACAGTAACCCCTACATGCTAAGCAATGTAGGGTCTGCCATGAGCGAAAGCTCAATGGCAGCAACTACCAGCGCGAATTTGCGGCGTACGCTTCGCGCCGCCACTCCGCTGCTCTTCCTCGGCCCGTAACAACTTGAACTAACTAACTGGGCCGAGGCTGCGCCCCCGGCTGCCGCCGGGGGCTTGGCCATTCCGCGCCCGAATGGGCGCTCCAGGCAAGACCAGCGGAGTGGCGGCGCTGCTGCGCCCGCTCGCTTCGCTCGCTCGCCACAAATTCGCGCGGAATGGCTGCGGGCGCAGCAGCGCCCACCCAAATAACTAATCCAGTTCTGTAATGCGATCCACACCCACACGGCGACTCCGCAAGTTCGTCCCTCAGCCCAATC
>JABDJF010000448.1 GCA_013002645.1 Myxococcales bacterium | reverse complement strand
GATGGAACTGCACGCTGAAATATGGGCGGACGCGCGAGCGAACGCCCTCGTTGGTTCCGTCGTTGATGTTGACGAACCATGGCTCCCAATCCGGCGGAAGCGCGGCATCTTGAACCGCGTAGCCATGATTTTGGCTCGTGATGTAACAGCGCCGCGTGAGCAGGTCCTGCACGGGCTGATTCACGCTGCGATGTCCGTAGGGCAGTTTGTAGGTATCGCCGCCGGCGGCGAGGCTGAGTATTTGGTTACCCAAGCAAATCCCGAAAATTGGTTTCTCGAATCCTCCGAGCAGCCGCCGAATCTGCTCCACGAGTGGCCCCAGGTCTTTTGGATCGCCCGGTCCGTTGCCGATCACGATTCCGTCGGCTTCGAGCGCGAGCCAGCCGAGGTCGGCGTGCCAGGGCGCCCTCGTGACCGTCGCGCCCCGCGTGAGCAGCGACCGAACGATGTTGTCTTTGATGCCGACATCGACCGCGAGGATTCGCAAATCGCCACCCTCGTATCGAATCGGCTCGCTTGGAGCCACCGCGCGGAACACCTCGCTCTTCATGTCGACGGAGGCCCCCGGCTGTCGGGCTTCATCGAGGCTCGAGCCATCGGGCACGAGCCACCCGCGCATGGTCCCATGCTCGCGCAGCCGCCTCGTCAGTGTCCGTGTGTCGATGCCGTGGACCGCAGGAACACCGTCTTCCCGGAGCCAGGCGTCGAGTGAGCGCTTGGCCGCGTGGTGGCTGTGCTGGTCGACGTAGCGCTGCACCACCAACCCCTGGACTTGGATTCCGCTCGATTCATAGGGTAGTTCGATCGAGCCCGGGGGACGCGCGGCCGGGACGCCGTAGTTCCCGATCAGCGGATAGGTCATCACCAGGATCTGCCCCTTGTAAGAGGGATCGGTGAGCGTTTCGACGTATCCCGTCATCCCGGTGTTGAACACCACCTCTCCGGCTACAGGACGGGCAGCACCAAACGCTTCACCTCTCATTTCGGTGCCGTCTTCGAGCACCAACTTCACACCGGGGATGGTCACGGTAGCAAGCAGATTAGCCGATCGCTGCGCCCATGGCACGTTTGCCGGACGTCCCCAGCAAATCTAACCGAGGTAAAGCTAGGTGGCGCGGCGCTATCAAATTGGGTAGCCTGCCGGGCGGCAAGGCACGTATTAACATGACCCCGCGTCCCAGTAGCACGTGCGGCAGAGCTTGAGTTGGAGATGAGAGAGCAAATCCGACGCGTAGGCCGGTTAACCGGAATCGTCCTGGCCAACCTGGCGCTGCTGGTCGCCCTGCTGGTCGTGATCGAAGGCCTGTCGAGCTATGCGTTCTTCCTAAAAGACCTGGTTCCCCGGCTACGCGAGTCCAACTTCAGTCATACAGAGTACGACGCTGAGATCGGCTGGGTTGGCCTCCCCAACGTCAACATCGAAGACATGTATGGGCCTGGAGCGCATCTTCGAACCAATGCGAAGGGCTTCAGAAACGCAGAGGATTTCGCGGCCAAGCGCGACAGCGACAAGCGCCGAGTCGTCTGCTCCGGGGATTCCGTGACCTTTGGCGAGTACGTTGGAAACGCTCAAACATTTTGCAACGTATTGGCGGAGCTCGATCCCAAGCTCGAGACCATCAACATGGGTCAGGTCGGATACGGCGTCGACCAGGCGTATCTTTACTACCGGCGCGACGCGGAGGACCTCGACGTCGACGTGCACATTCTCGCGTTCATCACGCATGATTTCATGCGGATGCAGTACGACAAATTCATGGGCATTCCGCGACCTGCGATGATCTTGGAGGACGGTGCGGCGGTTGTTTCGAACGTACCCATCAGTGAGGCGAGATACTCCATGCCGACTTGGCTGGCCGAGACCTTGAACAGTGCGGATGGGTTGAGCACGATGAAGCTTGCGACCGGGATTCGGAAGAGACTCAACCTCGCGCCAAGAAAGGTGCCCGGCGCATGGGATGCCCGAGGAGCGGATGAAGTTCAGGCCGTGGTCGCCCGGATGTTCGAGGACCTGCGCGATTACGACTCTGCGCGTTCGCGCACAACGGTGCTCGTCTATTTTCCGTCGGTGGAAGAGCTTCAGCAGCCCACCTCCGAGTTGGCGTACTGGTTGTCGTTCGTGGAATCCAACGCACGCAGGCTCGATATTCCATTCATCAACTTCGTGTCGGTATTCGCCGAGCTGCCTGCCGCCGAAGTGACGAGCCTCTTCGTGGATGGCTACCACTTAAGCAAGGAAGGTAATGCGCTAGTGGCCCGGGAGCTGCTCGAGCGTCTGCGAGACGACTCCCGGACCGCCTCCCAATTGCAATGACGAAGACTGCTCGAAGCTCTTGCAAATGGAGCGCCGCACTCAAGTCCCTGGGACTGCTAGCTTTCCTGTCCTCCGGATGCACCGGCGAGGACGTTCGTGAGCTCCCAAGGCCGCGCCCGGTGAGCGGGACGCTAGCTCTAAGCGGTTTCGTCACCGCCGCTCATGACGCCGTCCCAGGCGCGACCCAACATACGTCGCTGCTGGTGCCTGGCTTGGATTACGGCGGAATGCAGGACAACGACATTCGTGGCTTTCCCAACGGACGATGGGTTCATGGCTGGAACCAAGTGGGACAGCGCCACGTACGCCTTGGAAGGGGACTAGCGACGTCGCGTTTTGGGGAGATGGAAATCATGCGGGCGCTTCACCGTTGGGACGACGTTCCTGTGCCTGCTAACGCGGTCGTGACCCAGGTGTCTCTCGAACTCGTGGTCGAGGCCGGGATTGAAGATGCAGCCGACGTGATGCTCTACGAAGTACATCGAGACTGGAACCCGGGCTCCGGAGGCTTGCAGGGTGACAACACGAGCCCTCCGGCTCCCGGCGAGGTGTGGTGGCCCGAAGCAGCCCACGGAGAAGTAGAGTGGGGCCTGCCCGGCGCGAGCTTTGCTTCCGATGACCCTGAGGTCGGCGACGTCGCGCCCTTGGCGTTGGCGACAGCTCACTATGAACCAGGCACGTCGAGGCTGATGTTTTCATCCGCCGCCCTGACCGGGTATGTTCAGCGCCGCGTCGCTTCATCGAAGCCGCTCCTGTTCCTCCTGAAACTCAGCGACTCTGACGAAGATCTCGTCGGGGACGAGCTGGCGCTCTACTCGGCGGAAGAGGGCGACTCCCTGAGTGCGAGCAGACGCCCGAAACTGAAAGTCAAATGGCATGTGCCGATCGAGGTAGTTAGTTTGGAGCAAGGGGTGCTGCTCGAGCACGGCCGCTCTGTGGAGCTGCCGAAGGTTCCCACCAAGGGCGCCAAACACTGGGCGGTGAGCTTCCAACCAAGGCTCGGCTACGAGAGACCGGATATTGAAGTCCGCGGGGGTAGCGCCGGCTCGTCCTCCGAATGGCGTTCCGCAGCGATTCCTCTCGAGGCCGATTGGGATTGGATCCAAGTACGACTCGTATCGGCAAGGAACCCAGTCGCACTGGGCACGGCTTTCGAAAGCGAGTTCGCAGACACGTGGGTGCCAGACGCGAAGCCCGACGACCAGAGGGTCATTTGGCATTTTACCGACCCGTTGGGTCGGGAAATCGAGCTCCGTGGCTCATACGAGGGGCAGTTTCGGTGGCGAGTTGCTTTCCACCCCAAAGTCCTCGGGCGGTGGTCGTACTTCGTGGACCACGATTTGAACTGGCCACCGTACAGGAGCGAGCAGGTGGTCTTCGATGTCCTCGCCGACGACATCACCATCGTATTGGACCACATCGAGGATCTCGCTGAAAGAATCGAAACCTCCAATCTCACGAACCCGCTTGCCAAATTCGAAACCTTCGGTGGCGAGTTTCTCCGATTGGAGCGCGCCGGTATCCAACTTCTCACCCCCGAGGAGTTTCGCTCAGAGAGGGGGGTACAGTTCTCATCGCGAGTAGACGAGATCCGAGGCGAGCTAGGCGAGGGGCTCCCGGAGCAACCAACTGCGTATAACCGCAAGATTAGGCGCTCCATCAAACGCGACATCGCACGAGAGATCAACCGTGTGCTCGGAATCCACCTTGACAAACTCTAGACGCAAAAGCAGAACTCGTGAAGTGGGCCAGAAGGAACAGCAGGATGAACAGTAGGAAGAACAAATGCGAGCGAGATGACATGTGCTGCTCCAATCGGCGAGATTTCAACGTAAGGCTCACCGCTCTGCTGATTACCGCATGCGCTGGGTTGCCCCTTGGTTCGGGGTCTAGCTCGGCTCGCGGTGGCTGGATCCTCAACGCACGAGACTGCTAGCCATGTTCGTCGACGTTTCGGGCCTTGAAAGCGGCGCGGTGCTTCGAACTCGCGTGTGCGTTATCGGTTCCGGTCCGGCCGGCATGACAAGCGCAGTCGCCCTCGCGAAAAAGGGCTTCGATGTCATCTTGGTCGAGGCAGGCGGACGTCACCTGACAGGGGAATCACAGGCTCAGTATGCGGGCGAAGTGGTTGGCGACCCTTATTATGACCTTTCCTTTGCCAGGCTTCGCATGTTCGGCGGAACTTCCAACCATTGGGGCGGATATTGCATCCCCCTCGATGACCATGATTTTGAACCTCATCCGCACTTTCCGGATATGGGCTGGCCCATCTCGAGAAGTGACCTCGACCCCTACTTGGAAGCTGCTTGCGACGTACTCGAGATACCGAACCGTTTCGAAGAGGAGTTGGTCACGCCATCGTTACGGCGAATCCAATTTCAATTCAGCCCTCCGGTGAAATTTAATTACAAGTACGATGAATTCTGTCGTACCACTGACCGTCTAAGGGTTTGCCTGAACTCGGCGCTGGTCGACTTCAAGCTCGCCGATCACGCCGTTAAGAGCGCCGTCATCAAAGCGGCCGATGGGCGTGAATTTTCGATTGGCGCTGAGTGTTTCGTTCTTTGCGCGGGCGGAATCGAAAACTCGAGGCTCCTGCTATGGATTAACCAACGAAGCGGAGGGCGTTTAGTTCAGCAAAGCCGCACGCTTGGTCGTTATTGGATGGAGCACCCACATGTGAACGTGGGCGACTTTCTTCTGGAGGCAGGGCGCGAGTTCTTCGATGACCTGCAGCCCCAGTCACTAGAACAGAATACCCACTCATCACTGGGCCCGACGGCGAGTTTTGCACTGACCAAACAGACCCAATATGACCTGGGCTTGCTAAACGCTGATATTCTAATCGAAGAGCAGGCGTACCGGGAGACCAAGGGGTTGATCGCAGATTTGCTATGCTATGCGCCCGAGCTCGGTGAGCGCCTCATGGGTTTGCTGGACAAGAATCTGGTCTGCGGTGCCCGAGTACGAAGCCACTGGGAACAACCGCCACGTTTCGAGAACCATGTAGCGCTTGATTCAACGAAGTCGGACGACCTCGGTATTCCTCGAGCTAAATTGCATTGGAAGAAGAACGAGTCTGATAGGAAGACGATTGTTGGCACGGCTACTGAATTTGCGCGCCAGATCGCGAACAGTGAACTCGGTAGAGTCCGTCTGGTAGACTGGTTGGTCAACGATGGCCCGATAGCGCCCCAGCAGTTTATGGGAGGATGGCACCATATGGGGGGAACTCGAATGAGCGACAGCCCCGAGCGGGGCATCGTCGACCCAGGCCTTCGCGTCCATGGGACCCGGAACCTCTACGTCGGTGGCTCGTCCGTCTTCCCTTCCGCTGGGTTCGCAAATCCGACACTGACCATCGTGCAG
>JABDJF010000423.1 GCA_013002645.1 Myxococcales bacterium | reverse complement strand
GCCGCTTCAGAGGTATCGTCGAAACCACGAACATGGCTTCGGTCACGCCGATCGACGATGATTTCTGCGATGTGCGCTTCTCTTTCACCGTCAAAAAGCTCGGCGGCGCCGATATCACGGCTGGGGTTGGGAAAGCCTTCACCAAGGAGATCGCGCGGCAACTAGAGGAAGACGCCCCGATTTGGGAGCACAAGACCTTCCTCGAGCAGCCGATGCTCTGCGATGGCGATGGGCCTGTCGCGCAGTTTCGCAAGTGGTGCAAGCATTTCTACCCTGACTGGTACCACAAACAGGCTCGAGACGAGTATGATGGCGTCCAGGAGGTGAGCAAGCCGCTCACACTGGCAGAGCGACGGAAGCGGCTTGCCGCAGCATAAATGGACAGCGGTTCCGACACCACCACTCTCGCAACTCCAGACGAGATCAGAGCGCGCATCCGAAGCGAGCACGCGCAGATTTCTGCACAGCTCGCACGGGTCGAGGCATTGACGGAGCGCGTCGACGACGGCGACAGCAAGTCGGTGATTACGCTGCGGGACGAGATCCAACGACTCCGAACGATGTTGGTCGAGCATTTGCACTATGAGGAGTACCAAGTCCCTTCGCTCGCCGCGGCAGAGAGAGCGGACGAGGTTGCCGAAGACATGCGCCGGGATCATCGTGCACAGCGCGAGCTTTTCGATCGAATCATTCGCGAGCTCGACGAAACGGCGGTTGGCGCGAAGCTGGTCGTCGGGGTGCGTGAGATCGCGCGCGCCATCCGGGACGACATGGAGTACGAAGAGAGAGAACTGCTGAATAGACCTTGAGGTGGCTGGGGGCGGGCCTATGAAGATCATGTACAACCCATCGACATGCAATCACTACGGCGTGTGCGTAGAGAAGTCGCCTGAGGTGTTTTCGTTTGCTGAAGACGGAAGTCTGATGATTCAAACCTACGATGTCCCCCCCGCCCTCGAAGACGAGGTGCGAGACGCCTGCATGATGTGTCCGACCCAGTCGATTCAGATCGACGAGGAGTAGGGTTGGGGGCACAGGCAGCTGAGGACGCTGAAGAGCTCATCTCCCTTCGTTTCCTCGTTCGCCGCCGCCACCACGATCAACCTCTGCGTTTGCGTTCTTCTTCGTCGTCCTCGGGCACGTCTTTGTAGTCGACCCGGATTCGGCCTTCACCGAGCGTCGCGATCGTTTCGAGCGCCTGCAGGCGCGCTTCGGTGTCTCGCCGATACGCGCGGAGCTCGGTGAGCTCCTCCTGCATACGTTCGGTCTCCTCGGCGCGCGCAAGGCGGAGCCTGTACCAGAGCCAGAGGCCCCAGCCGATCAGACCGACGACCGCAAGCGGGATCAGCAACTCGATGACGATGGCCACCGGGATCTTGTGCCCTTCCCGGGGCCGGGCCGCAAGTAAATCCAGCATCTCCATGCTATAGAAAATGAATGAGCGGCGACCGCGACGAAATGAAGGCATTTCGCGAGTTGCAGGCTCATCTGGCCCCCAGGTGGGCGTTGGCGGACGGCGACGGTCCCGAACCCAGAGACATCTTGGTCGTGCCTTCGTTGTCGTTCGATGGCATCGACAGCGTCGCGATCGACGGTGTGATTCATTACGAAGAGCGGATGCTGTTCACGCTGAACTTGTTGCGGCACCCGCAGGCGCGTCTGGTTTACGTGAGCTCCGCCCCGATCCATCCGGCGGCAATCGACTATATGCTGTCCTTGATTCGCGGTATCCCGACGGAGCAACTGCGGCAACGGCTCACCGTGCTCTCGCTCTACGACAGCTCGTTCGTGCCTTTGTCGAAGAAGATCCTCGACAGGCCCAGGGTCATCGAGCGAATCCGCAAGTCGATTCGGCCCGAATATGGGCTCATGACCTGCTTCACGGTGTCCGAGCTCGAGCGGACCCTGGCGGTCGCGCTGGGCGTTCCGCTTTACGGCGTGGACCCCGACTTGGCGTGGCTCGGCACCAAAACTGGGGCGCGCTGGGCATTTCGTGAGGCAGGCATCCCCCTGCTGCCGGGGGCCGAGAATCTCAGAGGCGAAACCGATCTCATCGAATCGATCGACGAACTCTGGTCCGATGATGTCCAGTTGGAACGCGTGGTCGTGAAACAGAACACCGGCTTCAGCGGTCAAGGCAACGCGATCCTCGACCTCGGCTCTCTTCGTGCGGTCGCGCCGGGCAGTGGCGCCGGCCGCGAGGCGCGGGAGCGAGCCTTGGCGGACGCTCTCTCGACCATGCGCTTCGTCGATCCTCTGCTGAGCTGGGAGAGCTTTTTGGAGAAGATCGAGCGGGAAGGCGGCGTCGTTGAGGCATTCGTCCAAGACAAGGCGAAGCGCGCACCGAGCTGTCAGCTCCGAATCTCGCCGGAGGGCAGTCTGGACATACTTTCGACGCACGACCAGCTCGTCGAAGGGGTGGACGGTCAGATCTATGCGGGCTGCCGATTCCCCGCGGACGAAGACTACCGCATGGACATCCAGCGGGATGCGCTGCGTGTGGCCGAGATTCTCCAGAAGAAGGGCGCGGTCGGCCGTCTGGCCGTCGACTTCATCTGCGTGCAAGCCACCGATGGCGAGTGGAAGCACTACGCGATCGAAACCAACTTGCGTCTGGGCGGGACGACCCATCCCATGATGCTTCTTCGAATGCTGACCGACGGCCGATACGATCCCGACGCCGGCCTCTACCTCACACCCCGCGGCGAGCCGCAGTTTTACGTTGCGACGGACTCGCTGCGTTCCGACAGCTACCGCAGCCTGCTCATCGAAGACTTGCTGGACATTGCCGCGGCCAACGATTTGCACTATCAGGCTGGCGCCGAGTCGGGCGTGATTTTCCACTTCACTGGCACGCTCAGCGAATTCGGAAAGCTTGGCATTACTGCCGTGGGCAAAAGCCCAGCCGAAGCGGACTGGTGGTACGAACAGACGCGGCAGGTGTTGGACCGCGAAACGAAGAGTGAGCCGTGTACATCGAAGAGCTGAAACCAGGGGTGCTTCGAATTTCGGCATCCGCCGATTGGCCGAAACCCTACGTCGGTGTTGGCGGCTCGATGCACGGGAACGAACCCTGCGGGGCGGAGGCAATTCGCCGGATCGCCAGCGCCTTCGAAAACGGAGAGGTCGAGCCCGCCAACGGAACGATCTTCTTGGTCCATGCAAACCCCGAAGCGACCTCGCAAGGGCGGCGTCACACCCCGGGGGGACAGGACCTCAACCGCGTCTGGGATTTCGAATATGCTGAGACTCTTCGTGAAGAGGTGTGGGGTTACGAACACCATCGCGCGCTCGAGCTCAAAGCGATCCTCGGCGGGCTCGACGTATTTTTGGATCTTCACTCGGCGGGAACGTCAACGCCAGCGTTTGGCGTGAGCAACGGCGAGGCGCAAATCGACGAGATCGCAAAGCAGATCGGCATCGCGTACCTGGTCCAGTCCTGGTACGGCCTTGCCGACAAGGTGATCATTGGGTTCCTGAAGGCTGCAGGCATTCCCGCGTTGTCGGTCGAGTGCGGAGCACACGACGACCCAGAGATCGATGAGACCGCGCAGCGGATTGCGATGAATTTCTTGCGAGTGACCGGTGCAGTCGATGACGGGCCTCCAGCCAATGGCGGCCATGTGCGCACCGTGCATGTCGTCGAGACGATCACCAAGCCGAGCAAAGAGTTTCACTTCGGCACCCCGTGGACGGGCTTTCAGAGACTCGAACCGGGCGCTCTCGTCGGCCGGGACCGCATCACGGAAATTCGCGCGAGCCGAGCTTGCTACGCCGTCTTGCCAAACCTCGACGTCGAAGTCGGAGACGACGTCATTTACCTGGCCGTGGATAGTTAGCCAATCTAATGGCGCCCCGAGCGGAGGACAGACGGCGTATCGCCGCATCCAACGCACGCGATACACAGGTTTGATCCCGAATGCGGGCAAGCAGGGGCCAGGTTGCGCGTTCGCCTTCCCGGATGTGTTTTAGGAGCTCGTCGTGGGAGATGTTCGACATTGCGCGAAGGAGCGCGGTGGGACGAAGGCGCGGATGGATGTCGATGTCGCCGCCGTAGGGTTGGTCGGCCAAGGAGTGGACGACATCGAACGTGTTGTAGAGCGGTGTGCTCTTGGTGAAATCCCGCGCGAGCTCGAGTTGGTGGGTCACCTGGGCCCGAACGCTCGAGAGGATCACGCCGGAGACGACGGGGACGATCCCACGTTTGCCCGTAACACGGCGAACCGGCGCGACGTGCGGATTGACCTGGCTGACGATGAAGTGATTGACGTTGTGAAGACGACTCAGGCGGCGCATGGGAAGGTCGCCTTTTAGCGAGCCGTCGATCCACCGCTCGGTCGACATATACGGGATGCTCTCCCCCGAGGGACCACGTTGGCGAAGCATGGCTCCGGGAAACGCGCCGGGAATCGATGCTGAGGCAACCGCGGCACTGTTCATCAGTACATTGGGCGTCGTGTAGTGACAAAGCACCCTAGGCTTTTGGCGCTCGCGGGTCGGTGAGACACTGATGCTCACCGTACGGCCTGTGCGCGCGTGCGCTTCTTCGAAGGTGTAGTCGCCACAGTTGTTCGCGACGACCTCTTCGAGGCGGGCATGATCGTAGACGGCGCGATCGCTCGCGGCACGCTTGGGCGGAAGAGGCTTGAGCGCGTCGGTCCGGATGACTCGCGGATCCGCAAAGAGCCTATCGAGCTCCTCGTCCGTTCGAACCCCAGTCCCGCAGGCGATGAGCGCGCCCATGGATGCGCCGGAAAGAACGCTGGGCAAGAGGCACTGCTCGGACAAAGCCTTGACGACTCCAAGGTGGAAGAAGCCGAGCGTCGCTCCACCAGAAAGAAGGAGTGCGGAACGCCCAAAGATGTGCGCTGCTCTTCGGAAGCCGGCGAGCGTGAACTCCGGGGAGAGCCCGGTTTGATCGGGGTCCGCCAAGTACTCGATGCAAGCAAGCGCCTCCTCGTAGAACGACTCGACCAGATGCTTCGTCCCCAGTGGCGTCTGCGTATAGAGCCGGGGATCCGCTAGCTCTCCCAGATGCCGATACAGGGCCTCCCGCAGCAGGGGCACCAGTTCGAGCGCCTTCCCCGCATCGCGGGTTCGGGTGAGCTCTTCGGTGTGCTGACGCAGCAACTTAGCGTCGTAGACGGAGGACTCGGGCTTCGCGCGCCATGTTTCGGCCTCCGAGCGTTCCGGAGCGGCCTCGGCCTTGGTTCGCCATTCCGTGTATCCAGCCACGCTACCGATCTCCCAGAATCCAACCCCCTGCAAAAGGGGACTGCCCCCTTTTTCTCACGTCCTTCGCTTTTTCACGGTTTCGAAGAAGTTTTTGCCCGGATCCGGAGCATCGGGGTTGAGCATTCCGCAGCCCACCTGGTCCGCAGGCTCGCGTGGATCGTCGGACTCCGCGGAGAGGTCGGGGAGCGCCATGCCCGAGCGAAGGACTTCGATCGCTCGGTGAGTCGAAAGATAGACACGGCCTTCGGAGGCGAGCCTTTCGAGAAGACCGGTGCGGTGGAGGACATCACGGACTGGGCCTTTGATTCGGGTGAGGACGAGGAGGATGCCCTGGGCCGTCAACTCTTCGTCGAGCTCGGCCAGCGTCGCCGCCGCCGCAGAGTCGAGATCGTTCACCCCCGCTGCCTCGAGGACGAAGTATCGGACGGGGGCCTCGGATTCGCGCACCAGGGTGCGCACCGTTTCTTTGAGGAAGCTCACATTGCCGAAATAGAATTGCGCATCGATGCGGACGAGAATGATGCCCGGAATCGTTTCGGCGTGCGGGTGGCGCGCCATGTTCAGATACGTCTGGGATTCCGGTACTCGCCCGAGCACCGCGAAGTACGGGCGCGTCGTGCGCACCAGGAAAAGCAACACCGATGCGGCAATGCCGACTAGGATCCCCCACTGGATTCCCAGGGACAGCGTCGCGAAAAAAGTCAAAACGAGAAGATAGAAATCCGCGCGCTTGACTCGATAGACCTCAGCGGCGCCGCGAATGTCGATCAGGCCCGCAACCGCCGCTACGATGATGGCGCTGAGTGCGGCTTTCGGCAGATAGAAAAACGCGCGCGTCAACAGAAGTAAAGTGATGACGACCACAGCGCAGGTGACGATCGCGGCGAGCTGCGTTCGCGCGCCCGCGCGTTCGTTCACGGCCGTACGCGAGAAGCCTCCTGCGATCGGGTAGCCTCCGGTCACGCCACCAGTCATGTTGGCAAAGCCGAGTGCGATGAGCTCGCGATTGGGGTAGATGTCGTAGCGATGGACCTGCGCGAAGGTGCGGCCCACGGAAATCGCTTCCATGAAGGAGACCAAGGCGATCGTGGCGGCCGCCGGGATGAGCTGGGTCAGGACTGAAGCGTCGACCGCGGGCACGTGGAAGCCAGGCAAGCCGGCTGGCACCTCGCCGACGACCGATACCCCGCGGTCGGAAAGACCCAGGGCCCAAACGACGAGGGTGGCGGCAACGACGACGAACAGGGCTGCGGGAAGACGGGGCCATCGCTTCTTGAAGAAAAGGAGCGCGGCAATAGACAGCACTCCGATCGAGAGCGTCGGCCAGGACCAACTCGATGCGTTCCGGACCGCTTCCCAGACCACCCGGTGAACGTGATGGGAGCGCGGAAGGTCCACGCCGAGCAGGTGACCCAGCTGGCTGGCGGCAATGATGAGCGCAGCGGCGGCGGTGAAGCCCGCCACGACCGGCCGCGAGAGAAAATTGACGAGGAAACCAGCGCGCAAAAAGCCGAGCCCGGCTTGGACGACGCCCACCATGACGCCGAGGGCGGCGGCCACCAGGATGTAGTTGTCGGTGCCGACCGTCGCGATGGCGCCGACGCTCCCCGCAACGAGAATCGAGTCCATGGCCACGGGACCGACCGCGAGTTGTCGCGACGTCCCGAGCACGGCGTAGAGCAAGAGTGGCGCAACCGAAGCGTAGAGCCCGTGAATCGGGGGCAGGCCGGCGAGCAGCGCGTAGCCCATCGCCTGGGGAACCAGCATGACAGCCGTCGTCAGGCCTGCAACGAGATCAGGCCCGAAGTCCGCGCGCTGGTAGGTCCGGAGCCAGCCGACGATCGGCAGTGGAGGAACCCTGGAGCCGCGTGGCGACGAAGTCGAGTGACCGGGATGGCTCATCCGTCGATCATGGCGGCGGCCTGCGGATCGACCGCGCCACCGTTTCGCTTCTCGCGCATTCGCATGAAGACCTGATAGATGCCCACGCCGATCAGCATCGCCAACCCGAATGTCAACGCCTCCTGCGACCTCGCCCCGACGGAAGTGAACGCTGGACCCGGGCAGTAGCCTCCGAGCCCCCAACCGACCCCGAAAATCGCCGAACCTAAAACGAGTCGTCCGTCGATGTCACTGCGGGTCGGGAGGGAGAACGCGGGCGCCCAAACCGGATGCTGCCAGGTTCGAATCGCCCATCGATAGACCGGCGTGTAGACGAGGATCGCACCGACCATCACGAAGGCCAGGCTGGGATCCCAGGATCCGAAGAAGTCGAAAAAACCGACGATTTTGGCGGGCTGTGTCATCCCCGCGATGGCGAGGCCAACGCCGAACAGCGCGCCACCGAGGAAGGCGCCGATCGTGACCTTCATATCGAGCCTCCCAACACTTCGTTCACGACGAAGACGGTGAGGGCCGCCGTAATCATGAACGAGACGGTGGCCACGGTCGATCGCTTGGACAGGCGCCCGATCCCGCAAACACCATGGCCGCTCGTACAACCGCTTCCGAGCTGAGTGCCAATGCCGACGGCGAGGCCCGCAACGATGAGCGCCGGGGTGGAACGACTGATCTCGACCACGTAGTCCTGCGGATAGAAGAGGCTCCACGCTGCGCCGGCCGCAAACAGACCGACGAGAAACATGACTCGCCAGGAAATGTCGCCTGCCTCTCGGCGAAAAATACCGCCCGCGATGCCGCTGATCCCTGCAATCCGGCCGTGGAACAACAGCAAACCGGCAGCCGCCGTGCCGATCAGCAGGCCTCCAATCGTGGAGGCGATGGGTGTAAAGGATTCCATGGTGCTCATTCAAAGCAGCACCGGTCCGAATCCGCCAGTGCTTTGTGTGGCCTTCGTTTGCGGCTCGCGTCGAGTCCTGTTAATTCGCTGACTTAGCGCCGGTTCTCGCAACCCGCAGGAACCGCATCAGGAGGCGACCCATGCTGCTTCGGCAACTCTTCGATCGAGAGACCTGGACCTACACCTACCTCATTGCCGACGAGGAATCCGGCGAGGCCGTATTGATCGACCCGGTCATCGATCAGTTGGAGCGCGACGTCAAGCTGCTCGAAGAGCTCGGCCTCAAGCTCGTGTACACCCTGGACACGCACACGCACGCCGATCACATCACGGGCTCCGGGCTGCTTCGAAAGCGCCTGGGCAGCAAGGCTGTCATCGGTGCCCACGCAGGGGCCGAAGGTGCAGACCTGATGGTTGACGATGGAAGCCGGCTGACGATCGGCGCCGTCGAGCTCGAGGTGCGGTCGACGCCCGGACACACCGACGGTTGCGTCACGTTCGTGACCGCCGATCACAAGCATGCGTTCACTGGAGATGCGCTGTTCATTCGTGGCACGGGACGAACAGACTTCCAGCAGGGCAGCGCAGACCGGCTCTACCGTTCGATTCACGACAAGATCTTCACGCTCCCCGACGACACGATCATTTGGCCTGGGCACGACTACCGAGGCATGACGTTCACCACGGTGGGCGAGGAGAAGCGGCTGAATCCGCGGGTTGGCGACGGCAGGACCGAAACCGAGTTTGCCGAGATCATGGACAATCTGAATTTGCCGACGCCGAAGAAGCTCGACGTTGCGGTCCCAGCCAACCTGCACTGCGGCATCGTTCCACCGAGCTCCATGTCCGGCGATCCACTTCCCGAGCGAGGTTGGGCCGCGATCGAGCGCAGCCAAGAAGGGATTCCGGAGGTCTCCATCGCCTGGGTCGCGAGGAACAAGGGCGCAGTCCGGATGGTGGACGTCCGCGAAGTCGACGAGGCGGAGTCCGACGGCAAAATCGAAGGCGTCGATGTCGTCCCAATGGGCACCGTCGACGAAGCGTCGAAAGCTTGGGACAAAGAGATCCCCGTGGTCACCATCTGCCGTTCCGGCCGGCGTTCAGGGCGGGTCGCGCTCGAGCTCGAGAAGCTTGGATTCAAGCGGATCGCTTCGATGCGGGGCGGGATGGTCGCCTGGCAAAGCCAGTAGCGCGGCTATTTTCGCTGGGCGGACGCAGTTACTGCGAGCCAGGCCTCGACGTCTTCCGGGCCAACCGGGTCTTGCCCCCGTAGGTACCGCGCGAGGTGGGGAAAGCTGTCGGTTCCCCAGAACAGCTCATCGTCGACGATCATGGCCGGAACACCGAAGACACCAGTATCGATCGCCTCCCGCGTGGCCTGGAAGAGACGCTGCTTGATTTCAGGAGCTTGGATGCGTTCGAGCGCATCGGACACGCCAGCGCCGGAGCAAATTTCTGCGACGACTCCGGCGGACCCTAGGTCGCGGCTCTCGGCCCAAGTCGCATGGAACAAGGCGGTCACCAGGCGCTCGCGGGTCTGGTCATCCATGTCGAGTAGCGTCGCGCGGAGCGACGGGAGTGGATTGAACGGATGCGAAAACACCGGTGCAAAGGGCACAGCGAGCTGAGCCGCGGCCCGAAGGCAGTCCTTGAACATGTAGATGCGTTTGGAATCGATTTCCGCAGGCCCTTTTTGGCCGAGGTGGTTGAGCAAGCCAGCAAATAGCGTGGGCTTCGGCTCAACGCTCAGCTCGTGCTCCTTCGCGAAGTCGCCGAGCCGTTGCCAGGCCAGATAGCTATACGGCGAGATGTAGTCGAAATGAAAACGAAGGACCCGATTCGGCATGCGTCTAGTCGCATACCCATCTTGCCCGTAGAGCACAAGACCAAAGCAATGCTAGCCTCCGCGCATGTTCGAGGTGGTCACGGTCGTCGTCCTCGTCATCGCCTGCTTCATCACCGCCACCATCTCAGGAATTCTCGGCATGGCGGGGGGGATCACCCTCCTCGGCGTGATGACCGCCCTACTCCCGGCGCCCGTGGTCGTGCCTCTGCACGGCATCGTGCAGCTGGCTTCGAACTCGACGCGGACCTGGGCCTTTCGCCGGCACGTTCATTGGCCGATTTTCCTGGCGTTCATGGTCCCCGCCGTCCTTGGCGTGACCGTGGCGGCGAACATCTGGGCGGATCTCGAGTTGACCTGGTTCCGCGCGTGGATCGGCGCGTTCATCTTGTCGTTTTTGCTATGGCGACGGTACAAGCCGAAGCTACGAGCTCCGCCGATCTGGTCGTACGCGTGGCTCGGCCTGGCCGCAGGGCTGCTGGCGATCTTCGTCGGCGCGACAGGCCCGTTCTTGGCCCCTTTCTTTCTCCGCGACGACTTCGACAACGAACAGGTCATCGCGACGAAAGCGGTCTGCCAAACCTGGCTTCACCTCCTGAAAATCCCGGCGTTCCTCGCGCTGAGCTTCAACTACGCGCCTCATGCGCCCGTGCTCGCCGGCCTGGTCGTCGCGGTGATTGGCGGGACTTACTTCGGTAAGCACTTATTGAGTCGCATCTCCAAAGAACGCTTCGTGTTTTGGTTCCAGCTCGTTCTTGGAGCGCTCGCCGTGTTCCTCATCATCTCCAGCGTCGTCTGAGGCTCAAGCTCCGAGGATCGTGACCGCGACCGTGCGCCTACGACGCGGTCCGTCGAGCTCGCAGAAAAAGACGTTCTGCCAGGTCGACAAATCGAGCTTGCCCTCGCGAATCGGAATTGACTCACTCGGACCGATGATGCCCGCCTGGATGTGCGACGCCCCGTTTCCATCGATCCGATCGTGAAGCCAAACACCCTTGGGGATGAGCTTGTCGAGGCAGCTCACGACATCTTTCCCGATGTTCGGGTCGTCATTTTCCTGGATCATGAGCGCAGCGGTCGCGCCGTGGGCGTACAGGGCACAAAGCCCCTTCTGGACACCAGACACACGAACGAGCTCCTGCGCTTCGCGCGTGAAGTCGACGAGCTCGCGCTCCCTCGTCGAGGAAAGCGTAATCGTATCGGTGAAGAGCCTCATGCGAATAAGCGCATACCCACGATACGACTCCTGCTCAAGACAAACCCTGAAGCCAGAGTCTCGAACGGCCTCAGGAACGCTTTGGCTTGAAGAGATCGGCGCTCTCTTGGACCAAGGCGCTGAGAACCGCTCCCAGGCCGCCGAAACGAAGTGTCGGGCTCTTTCCCTGCGCCATGAGCCCCATCTGAGCGACGCTCATCATCGCCTGGGACGTGCCGCCCAGTCGGCCGAGCCCAGGCATGACCGGCGGATCTGCGGCTCGTTCGGTGCGCCCGTCGAGGAGGTCTTGCGCCACGCTCGGATCGTTTGTGAACGGCCGGGCCATGCCAACCACGTCCAGAGCGCCCTGCGCAAGTGCGTCTTCCATGATCGAGCGAGCACGGAAGCCGCCGGTAACCATCATCGGAACGTCGACTTCCGAGCGCGCCTTTTTCGCGTAGTCGAGGAAGAACGCTTCACGCTCGTCGTCCACTTTGTCGAGCATGACGCGGGACTCGTAGCTGCCACCGGAAATCTCGACGAGGTCGATGCCGTCCTCTTGAAGCATGGCGAGGACGCGCATCGACTCCCCTTCTGAAAACCCACCACGCTGAAAGTCCGCCGAGTTGAGCTTGATGGCGATCGGGAAATCATCGCCGACCGACCTCCGGATTTCACCGAGCACGCTGCGCGCGAAGCGGGCGCGATTCTGGAGCGAGCCGCCCCAGCGATCCGAACGCTGATTGGTCCGCGGCGAAAGAAACTGGCTCACCAGATAGCCGTGTGCGCCATGAACTTGCACGCCGGTGAAGCCCGCCGCCTTTGCGAACGCAGCCGCGCTGGCGAAGCTCCGGATGGCCTGTCCGATCTCCGCTTCATCCATCGCGTGCGGCTTGCCGAACGCCCTCGCTCGCCGAAACAGATTGACCGGCTCGACCGCAGAAGGTGCGCCCGGGTTGGGGTTGAGATGCCGAGGCGTCTGGCGGCCCGGGTGGTTGAGTTGCATCCAAAGCTGGTTGCCATGACTCGTGCCGGCCTCGGCCCACTCGCGGAAGCGCTCGATTTTCGAGTCGGCGGCGATCGCGACATTGCGAACCGCTTCGAGGTGCGCCCTGTCGATCATGACGTTGCCGGTGATCAACAAACCTGCACCGCCAGCGGACCAGCGCTCGTAGAGTCGGACGAGGCCACGAGTCGGCGACTGATTCGGCGACGCCAAGTGCTCGCTCATCGCAGCCTTTGCAATGCGGTTTGGAAGCACGGCCCCGGACGGCAGCGTCAGCGGGTCATTCATCGTGGAAGAGGTCATCGACAGCCCGGTTGATCGCCGCTGGGACTCGACCCATGCAGCGGAATGACGTAAATGACAGAGCCGCGCATCGAGTCAAATGCGCACGAGGTACGCCATGGCCTTTGCAGATGACGAGCGAGATCTCGAACAAACCGCGAGCGTGTTGAAGGCCTGGCTTTCCCCCAAGCTCTCGGTATCCGTAGAGGACGTTTGCATCGAGGATCTCGACTCACCGCTGAGCACCGGATTCTCTAGCGACACCGTACTCTTCGATCTCGTCTACCCAAAACACGGGCGCGAGATTCGAGAAGGCCTGGTCGCGAGGTTGGAGCCCGAAGAGTACGTGATGTTTCCGTACTACGACGTACAGCTCCAGGCCAAGGTACTGCAGCTTCTGGAGAAGACCGATGTCCCGGTACCGATCGTGCGTTGGTGCGAGTCGGACAAATCGGTCCTCGGCGTGCCGTTTTATGTGATGGCACGCGTCGAAGGACGCATCCCGACGGACAATCCACCGATGCACGACGAAGGCTGGATCGCCGAGGAGACCTCCGAAGAGGAACGCTCGGCGATTTGGTGGAACGGCTTTGAAGCCATGTGCCGGATCCACCGCCTGAGCTGGAAGGAGCTTGGATTTGGGTTCCTGGCCGAACCCAAGCGTGGCGAAACGCTGCTCGATCAGCAGCTCGACTACTGGCAAGAGTACTTTCGCTGGGGCATGGAGGCGTCGCGCCACCCAGATATCGCCAGAGGTCTCGAATACCTCGAATCGAACAAGCCTGTGGAGCAACCCGTCGCGCTGTGCTGGGGTGACTCGCGCCTCGCGAACCAGATCTTCGACGGGGTCCAATGCGTCGCAGTGCTCGACTGGGAGATGGCCAGGCTCGGCGACCCCGTTCAGGACCTCGCTTGGTGGCTTGCCTCCGACCGCTGCTTCAGCGAAGGCCTCGAGCTCGAGCGCCTTCCTGGCTTTCCGGGCAAAGCGGAATCGATCGCCCGATGGGAGCAATCGACGGACCACAGCGCTGCCAACTTCGACTACTACTTCATTTTGGCCCTGACGCGTTTCTCGATGAACATGGCACGCGTCGGGCAGTACATGAAGCAGATCGAAATCATCGATGAAGAAAACGAGTTCGACTACGAAAATCTCGCATCGATCACCTTACGACACGCACTATCGGAGATTTGAAAATGGGTCCACTCCACGGAATTCGAA
>JABDJF010000419.1 GCA_013002645.1 Myxococcales bacterium | reverse complement strand
TGTGCGCGGAGAAGCTCGCTAGGTCGATCTGCAGATCTTCGACCGAGAACGGCAAGTAGCCAACCCCCTGAGCCGCATCGCAATGAAACAAGACACCGCGCTCACGCGCCAGCGCGCTGATCTCAGAGAGACGCTGCACGACGCCCACCTCGTTGTTGGCAAGCATGACGCTGAGCAACACCGTCTGGTCGGTGAGCGCGTCGGCGACGGCATCCGGCGAGACCAAGCCCTCGTGGTCCACGTCGAGTCGGGTCACCTGCCAACCTTTGCGTTCGAGAGCGGCGCAGCTGTCGAGGACCGCCTTGTGTTCGGTCCGAACCGTGACGATGTGCTTGCCCTCGGCCTCGCGCCCTTCGGCGACCCCCCGGATCGCCAAGTTATCGCTTTCGGTCGCACCCGAGGTGAAGATCAGCTCGTCGGGCTTGGCTCCGACTAGGCCGGCGACCTCGGCACGCGCAGCCTCCACGGCATTTCGGGCGGCCAAGCCGTGGGAGTGCGCGCGACTCGCGGCGTTGCCAAACCGGTCGACGAAGTAGGGAATCATTCGCGCCAGCACCCGCTCATCGACGGGGGTCGTCGCGTGATGGTCCATGTAAATCGGCGCGTTCTCCATGGGTCTGCCTAAGCGTAGCGCCGACCCTGTGCGCCTCCAACGGGTTGATCTATGCTTTGCCCATGGCTGGAGCGAGCATTCTCTGTGCAACCGATCTGACCTCTGCGGGTCCCCGAACCGTCGATCTCGCGATCGCGGCAGCGAAGGCCTTTGGCGTGCGGATCGACCTGGTTCACATCCTGGATGACACGGATTCGTGGTGGCCCGAGGCTCCGGAAGCTCAAGCGGCGGCCGAGGCAGCGAGGGCAGATGCTTCGCAATACCAGGACGTGCTCGAGGCCGAGCTTCAAAAGGAGCGGGATCGGTGCGTCGCCGCGGGCGTCGAGTGCGAAACATCCGTCGTTCGCGGGAGGCCATGGCGGGTGATTCCGGAGCTGGCGCGCGAGCGAGGTGCCTTCCTGATCACCATCGGCGCCTATGGTTCGAGCGGATCTCGAACGGTCGACGGGCGAGTAACTCACGAGCTGGTTCTTGGTTCGACCGTCGAGCGCGTCATCCGTGCGGCCGACCGTCCGGTCTTCGTCGCGACTGGCAACGCTCCGATTCCCGAGGCGCTCGCGGGCACGAAGTGGTTCGTCGGGGCGGACTTCTCTGATTCGTCTTTGGCCGCCGTCTCCTGGGCGAAGCGCGCGGCCGCGCGGGTACACGGCGAGCTACACATTGCGAATGTCGTCATTCCGGCCGGCGGCGACGAGAAGCCAGACGAGGAACGCAACTGGCGCCAGGTCCTGCGCGATCAAAGCAAGCTCGAAGCTGGCAAGAAGCTCGCGGCGTACATCGACGAGCACGCGCCTGGCGCTGAGCCACACCAGGTGGTTTCAGCGGACTATGCCTCGCATGCGATATGCAAGGCCGCAGAGGCGGTGCAGGCCGACATCATGGTTGTTGGCACGCACAGGCAGGGCGTGCTGGGCCGATTACTGGTGGGAAGCACGGCCTCGCGTTGCCTCCGGATCTCACACTTGCCGATCCTATTGGTCCCCGAGCAGGCTCGGTAGTCCGTCTAGGCTCTCGGTGTTGTTGTCGATCTGGTATTTTGCAAGACCATCCTCGCCTTTGTTCTCGGCCCAGCGCGGCAGCTGATCCCGCTCGCCTTGGTAGTCGTATAGGGGCACCCCGTAGCCGCAGGAGTCGCTGATGCGGCGCGCGCGAATTCGAATGATCGAGCGCACCCCAGGGTAGTCATCGAACCGCGCACGCAAGCGTTCAAACTCGTCGTCACCTGGCTCCACGACGTCGCCAGCGCCGTGCACGCGGACGATTCTCGGCGGGCCTTCAAACGCACAGAACATCAAACAGATGCGACCGTTCTCACGAAGATGGGCGATCGTCTCGACGCCGCTTCCGGTGAAATCGAGATACGCGATGGTGCGATCATCGAGCACCGCAAACGTCCCCGTGAGGCCTTTCGGCGACACGTTGACGTGCCCCTCGGAAGCCGCCGGCGCGGTGGCGACGAAGAACATCTTCTGCCCGTCGATGAAGCTCCGGAGCTTGTCGTTGAAACTGTCAAAGGTCTTGGCCATGAGCCAACCTTGACACCCCGGCAGCCGCACTCTAGAACCAAATATGGGACTGAAACGGTCCGATATATAACTATCTGAAAATGCTCCGAATTTCGAAAATGACCGACTATGCAGTCGTGCTGGCCACCCACTTGGCCGCCACGAGCGGGCCGCATGCTGCCCGCGACCTGGCCCTGCAGACCCAGATCCCGGAGCCGACCGCGAGCAAGGTCCTCAAGAAACTGGCGCGAGCCGGTGTCGTGATTTCGCAGCGCGGGGCCAAAGGCGGCTATGCGCTCGCTCGTCGCCCCGAGCAGATCGGCATCAACGAGGTCATCGAGGCGATCGAAGGCCCGATCGCCGTAACCGAATGCTCGGACGAAACCACGGATTCGTTTTGCGAGTATGAAACCAATTGCGGGGTCCGGGCCAACTGGCAGCGCATCAATCTAGCGGTTCACCGAGCCCTGTCCGAGATCAGTCTGGCGGACATGGCGTTTCCGGGCACCGCGGAGCTCGTCTCGATCGCGCTCTCCGGCAAAGATGCCGAGCGAATGCGCGGCGCCGGCACTCCCAACAACGACGTTCACTGAGTCGGAGTAACTCATGTCAGCAGCAACCGAACAAATCGACGACATTCTCAACAAGGGCTACGACGCCGGTTTCATCACCGACATCGAGCAGGAGTACGCGCCACCTGGGTTGAGCGAAGAGATCGTCGCCTTCATCTCGAAGAAGAAGGAAGAGCCCGACTGGCTTCTGCAATGGAGGCTCAAGGCGTATCGGCGCTGGCTCGACATGAAGGAGCCGACCTGGGCCAAGGTCAGCTACCCCACGATCAACTATCAGGACATCTGCTACTACGCGGCGCCGAAGTCGAACGAGAATGCGCCGAAGAGCCTCGACGAAGTCGACCCGGAGCTCCTCAAGACCTATGAAAAGCTCGGGATTCCGCTTCACGAGCGGGAGATCCTGGCTGGCGTCGCGGTCGATGCGGTGTTCGATAGCGTATCGGTCGCCACCACGTTCCGGGAGAAGCTCTCGGAGGTCGGTGTCATCTTCATGTCCTTCTCCGAGGCGGTCAAGGAGCACCCCGAGCTGGTCAAGAAGTACCTGGGCTCGGTCGTTCCGGTGTCCGATAATTTCTTCGCAGCGCTCAACAGTGCGGTCTTCAGCGATGGCTCGTTCGTCTACATTCCGAAGGGCGTGCGCTGTCCGATGGAGCTTTCCACTTACTTCCGGATCAACGCCGCCAATACCGGGCAGTTCGAGCGTACGCTCATCATCGCAGACGAGGGCAGCTACGTGAGCTATCTCGAAGGCTGCACGGCGCCGATGCGCGACGAAAACCAGCTGCACGCCGCCGTCGTCGAGCTAGTCACGCACGAGGATGCCCAAATCAAGTACTCGACGGTGCAGAACTGGTATCCGGGCGATGAGAACGGGAAGGGTGGCATCTTCAACTTCGTCACCAAGCGCGGCCTCTGCGAGGGACCGCGCTCGAAGATCAGCTGGACGCAGGTCGAAACGGGTTCGGCGATCACTTGGAAGTACCCGAGCTGCATTCTCAAGGGCGACGACTCGATCGGTGAGTTCTACTCGGTGGCGCTGAGCAACCATCGTCAGCAGGCGGACACCGGGACCAAGATGATCCACCTCGGCAAGAACACGAAATCCACCGTCATTTCCAAGGGCATTAGCGCCGGCCACGGGCAGCAGACCTACCGGGGCGGCGTGAAAATCTCCCGTGGCGCAACCAACGCGCGAAACTACACGCAATGCGATTCGCTCCTGATCGGCGACAGATGTGGGGCGCACACGGTGCCCTACGTCGATGTGCGAAACGCCTCGTCGAAGCTCGAGCACGAAGCGACGACGTCCCGCATCGGAGAAGACCAGCTCTTCTACTGCCGGCAGCGGGGCCTTTCGGAAGAAGATGCGGTGAGCTTGATCGTCAACGGCTTTGCCAAGCAAGTGTTGAAGGAGCTCCCCATGGAATTTGCGGTCGAGGCGCAGAAGCTCCTCGGCGTGAGCTTGGAAGGAGCCGTCGGCTGATGTTGAAGATCGAGGACCTGCACGTCGAAGTGGACGGCAAGCCCATCCTCAAGGGGATCAACCTCGAGATCGAGGCGGGGCAAGTGCACGCGATCATGGGGCCGAACGGTTCTGGGAAGAGCACCCTTGCGTACGTCCTTGCCGGCCGCGAAGGCTACGAGGTCACCAAAGGGAGCGTGCTCTACAAGGGGCAAGACCTGCTCGAGATGGCGCCGGAGACTCGCGCCGCGGAGGGGGTCTTCTTGGGCTTCCAGTACCCGGTTGCGATTCCGGGCGTGAGCAACATCTATTTTCTCAAGGCCGCGCTCAACGCAATTCGAAAGCATCGCGGGGAAGATCCGCTCGACGCGATCGATTTCATGAAGCTCTCGAAGAAGAAAGCCGCCTTGGTTCAGCTGCCGGACGAGCTAACCAAGCGCTCCGTCAACGATGGCTTCAGCGGCGGCGAGAAGAAGCGCAACGAGATCTATCAAATGGCCATGCTGGAGCCCTCTCTTGCCGTACTCGACGAGACCGACTCCGGCCTCGACATCGACGCGCTCAAGGTCGTTGCTCGTGGCGTCAATGGTCTTCGCGGGCCCGATCGCGCAATGCTGGTCATCACGCACTATCAGCGGCTCCTCGACTACATCGTGCCTGACGTCGTACACGTGCTGATCAACGGCCAGATCGTTCGGACCGGAGACAAGGACCTCGCCAAGCAGCTCGAGAGAGAGGGGTACAGCGAGGTTCGGAGCGCATCGCAGCCGTGACGGAAGCAAACCGCCAGACGCTACTCGCGAGCCTTCCCACCTCGTTCGATCTAGGGCCAGATTGGTTGCAAGCGCTTCGTACGCAGGCGGCGGCCGCGCTTCGCGAGCAGGGCCTTCCAACCAAGCGCACGGAGGCTTGGCGCTTCACCCCGGTTCGCTCGTTGGTCGATTCGGAGTTTTCGCGAGACGGCGACGATGTCCCCACGCTGCTATCTGCACTTCCGGAAGGTGTCACGGTTCGCGGCCTGGCCGAGGTCCTCCGGTCGCAGCCCGAGCTTCTGCACGGGCGGCTCGACTTCGGCGGCCCTCCGGCTCACTTTGCTGCCCTCAATACGGCGCTTTTCCGCGACGGGCTTTGGATTGACGTTCCTGCGGGGTCCGCCGTGGAGACCCCGATCGAAATCAGCCATGTGAGCCCTTCGACTTCGACGCCGGGCGTCGCGTATCCGCGCGTGCTCATCACGGCCGGGGAAAACGCGGAGTTGACCTTAATCGAGACCTACGCAGGGGGCAGTGCAGGTCAGCTGAGCAATTCGGTGGTCGAGGTCGAGCTCGGTCGCAACGCCACGATGAAACACGTGCGCGTCCATGAGAATGCCGGCCTGCAGATCGGACGCGTGGACGTTCGCCAGGATGCAGACAGCAGCTACCGCTCCACCGTAGTGACCTTGGGCGGGGCCCTCCTGCGCTATGATGTGCGCTGCCTGCTGCAGGGCAAGGGCGCCGAGTGTCAGCTCGACGGCGCGTATCTGACCGACGGCGACGATCATGTCGACCACCATACCTTGGTGGAACATCAGGCGCCTCACTGTATCAGCGGGCAGACCTATCGCGGCATCGTCTCTGGAAAGAGTACGGCCGTGTTTGACGGGGTCGTGATCGTTCATCGCGACGCGCAGAAGACCGAGGCCCACCAAGAGAATCGCAACCTGCTGCTGTCCGACACGGCGACCATTCATACGAAGCCGCACCTCGAGATCGACGCCGACGACGTGATTTGCAGCCACGGGGCCACCGTGGGCGCGCTCGACCAGGACCAGCTCTTCTACCTTCGTGCGCGCGGTGTTCCAGAGGATTTCGCACTCGCAATGCTCACGTACGCGTTCGTGGAGTCGATTGTAGACCGCGTGAGCCATGAACCGACAAGGGCCCGAATGCGCGAGGCGCTGATTTCGCGAATTCCCCACGGCGACGAAATCAGGGAGGTCACGTGACCGAGGCGTCACCCATCGTCGCTGCTCCGTCGGAGCGGTTCGACGTCCAGCGGGTACGCGAGGATTTCCCGGCGCTGCATCAAGACGTGCACGGCAAGTCCTTGGTCTACCTCGATAGCGCCGCTACTACGCTCAAGCCGCAATCGGTGATCGACGCGGTGGACGAAGTGTACGCGCGCGACTGCGCCAACATTCACCGTGCGGTTCATTTGCTCTCGCAGCGAGCGACGGTGCGATTCGAAGAGGCGCGGGAGAAGGTTCGCGCCTTCGTGAACGCCTTGAACAAGAGGGAGATTGTGTTCACCCGCGGGACGACGGAAGCGATCAACCTGGTGTCGCAAAGCTGGGGGCGTAGCTCGCTGCGCGAAGGTGACGAGGTTTTGGTCACCGAGCTGGAGCACCACTCGAACATCGTCCCGTGGCAAATACTCTGCCAGCAGACAGGCGCCAAGCTCGTAGTCGTGCCGATGACGGACCGAGGCGAGGTCTTGCGAGAATCCTTCGAGCAAAACCTCAGCGAGAGGACGCGCTTGGTTGCGATGTCACACGTTTCAAATGCGCTCGGGACGGTGCTGCCCGTCCAAGAGGCCATCGCGCTTGCGCACGAGCGAGGCGCGTTGGTTTTGCTCGATGGCGCGCAGGCCGTTTCGCATGTGGACGTCGACGTGCAGGCGCTCGACTGTGACTTCTACGCCTTCAGCGGCCACAAGCTCTACGGCCCTACCGGCATTGGCGTCCTCTACGGCAAGGAACGACTCCTCGACAAGATGCCGCCCTACCAAGGCGGTGGCGACATGATTCGCTCGGTGACCTTTGAAGAAACGATCTACAACGACTTGCCCTACAAGTTCGAAGCGGGGACGCCGCACATTGCTGGGGCGATCGGCCTCGGCGCGGCCATCGACTACTTCTCGTCCTTCGATGCGCGGCTAGTTCACGCGCACGAGAACGCCGTGCTCCGCTATGCGACCGAGGCGCTCGAAGCGGTGCCCGGGCTGCGTCTCATCGGGACCGCGCCGGGCAAGGTGGCAGCTCTTTCCTTCCTGATGGAATCGGCGCACCCGCACGACATTGGTACGATCATCGATGCGGAGGGCGTGGCCATTCGGACGGGCCATCATTGCGCGCAGCCTGTGATGGAACATTTCGGCATTGCCGCGACTGCGCGGGCATCGCTAGGCATCTACAACAACCGAGAGGACATCGATGCTCTGGTCGCAGCACTTTGGAAAGTGCGGGAGCTGTTTGGCTGATGGACCTCCGTGAGCTCTACCAGGAAGTGATACTCGACCACGGCAAGAACCCTCGGAACCACCGCTTTCCCGAGTCGTACAATCGAGAGGGACGCGGCTACAATCCCCTGTGCGGAGACAAGATCGCGCTGCGTCTGCAGCTCGAGGGCGAGACGATTTCCGATGTGGGATTCGTCGGCCAGGGCTGTGCCATCTCTCAGGCATCGTGCTCCACGATGACCGAGGCGATCAAGGGCAAGACCGTCCCGGAGGTTGAAGCCCTGTTTTCCAAGTTTCACAACATGGTGACGAGCGACGACGGCTCCGGCGAGGACCTCGAAACGCTTGGAAAGCTTGCGGTATTCGCCGGCGTCCGCGAGTTCCCGATGCGCGTCAAGTGCGCAACGCTTGGTTGGCACACTCTCAGACAGGCTCTTCACGAGGAGAGCGGCGAAGCGGTGACGGAGTAGCGCAGTGGGCGACGACATCGAACGATTGAAGATCCACAAGATCCAGCCGCGGACCACATCGGACCACGTCTTCTTGCCCGTGACGGAGCCGCACCATCCGCCGACGGAACCGGTCACCGAGGCGCTCGGAGGGAGCGGAGAAAAGCCCAGCGCGCCGATCGATCCCGCGCTCGTCCAGGCCGCCATCATCGATGCGCTCGAGACGATTTACGACCCTGAGATCCCGGTGAACATCTATGACCTAGGCTTGATCTACGGCGTCGAAGTCAACGAGGACGGCCGCGCCGAGATCCGAATGACACTGACGGCGCCTGCCTGCCCGGTCGCTGGTGCGATCGTCGAAGAGGTCGCCGAGAAGTCGGGCCGCGTGGAGGGGGTATCGACGTCACACGTCGAGTTGGTCTGGGATCCGCCGTGGACGCCCGAACGAATGACCGAAGCGGCAAAGCTAGAGCTGGGCATGATTTAGAGATTCGACATGATTCGCTACCCGCTTCGTACATTGGCTTTTTGTGTTCTAGCTCTGGGGTGCCAAGACGCCTCGACAGACGGTCCAGCGGAGACATCGAGTAGCAACGACGCGTACGAGGGAAGGCTGCCGACACCCGAGTCGTTCTCCGAGGAGTACCCGGAGTTTGACCGTTATTGGTACCAGGGGCGCGCCGAGCTGACCCGTTATGCGCTTCGGCAAGCGAGGTATGGCGACCAGCACGACGGAGAAGCGGTCCTGGTGTTCGTGACCGAGGACTTCCTTCCGGGCCCGCAGGTGAAGCAGGAGCACGGGGAATCGCCCGACGCAATTTCGGTGCTCAAGCTCAACGCCTATCGGCGTTTCTACACGGGCATCTACCCCTACACCTTGATGACGTCGTCGTTCACCCCGGCGCTCGAACCGAGGGGGCCTACGCTCAAACTCAGCAGCACGATTCAAGAATGGTGCGGGCACGTCTACAGCCAGATCAATCGGCGAGACGACGGCCTGCATGCCGTTTCGCATTCGTATTTCCAAGATGACGCCGACCAGAAGACGACACTGCCAGCCGCACGGCTGGAGGACGGGATTTGGGCGCAAATTCGAATCGATCCCTCCGCGATCCCGATCGGCAAGCAAGCTTTGGTGCCTGCGCTCGACTACATTCGCATGCGACACAAGGGTTTGCGCGCATACCCGGCCGAGGTGACTCGGAAGTCCGACCTGAAGACGGATTTGGTCGACCACCCGGTGTCAGCGGTCGAAGTGAAATACCCCGCGTTGGGCCGCGACTTGATCATCTACTACGAGCCGAAGTTCCCGCACGTCATCCAAGCCTGGGAAGAGAACGTCGGACCGCAACGCACGACGGCGGTCCGAAGCCGGGCCATCGTCGACGACTACTGGAAGCACAACGGCGCAAGCGACGGATGGTACCGAGACGCCCTCGGCCTCGCGCACTAAGCGACGGGTCTGCGAGGCGATAGAAGCCTTCCGATCGGAGAACACCTCGCAACGGGCGTGCTCGCGCGCACGGCGGGGCGCGAAAAAAAAAGCGGACATGGGCCTCCATCGAACGGCTCGGCTTGGCGCTGCCGCGGGTGTGGTGGGGGGTGGTTGCGGGGCTTGCGGCGTGGTCTTTCTTGATTGAACCGCCCCGCCCACCCCCACCCGTAATCCTCCCTGGCGCGGCATTCGCTTCGCTTTGCCTTGCCGGCGCTCTGCGCCGGGCTTCGCCGTTCCGGCTCGCGCTGCCGCCTGCTGTCTGATTGGGGGGGTGCTGGTGCCACGCTTCTACACCTCTGGATATGAATGGAGGGGCTCGGAAAAACCCGCGATATGGGGCGGAGGCTCTAACGGCCCGAGAGCCTCCATGACATCGCGCAAACCTCATCGAGCGCGATGTCCACCTTCGTCACCTTCGAGCTTGGAACGTAGCCGTAAGCCACAGCGAGCTGAAGTCCAGCTCGGACTTCCTTGGCCGACCCACAGGCCGATGCGAACCGGGCCCTGGCCGTCCCGGCGTCGTTTCCATCTGCTTCGGCGATGTTGAGAACCGCGCTGTTCATCGCTCGATGCATTTGGTCAAACAATGACCGATCCCGCTTCCGAACGACCGCAAGCACCTGCCGCCCCGAAGAGACGTCGCTCCGCGCCGTCCACGGGGCTTCGCTGCCACTGCCACTGCCGCTGCCGCTGAAACTGCCGCTGCCTACGGAATCCCGTGGCACCTCCGCTCACAAGGCGTCCTCGCGTCCGCCTGCTCGCTCGGCGCCGGTGGATAAGCCGTATTCTCCCGTCCCGGAGACCCGCTCCCGCATCGCTTCAAACAATCATCGATCCGCTTCTGCCGCTCCGGATCGTTCGGGTCCGGAATCGTGTGGCAAGCCCCGAACAAAACCAGCCCGGCGGTGATGAACGCGATTCGAGCCATCATCTTCGGCTACTCGCCGGCCGGTGCCGATTCGGCGACTTCCTTGAGCCGAGCAAGCCCGTCCTCGTAGTCCGCGCCAACCCAGCCATCCATCATCTTCGCAAAATACCCGCCCAGCGGCCCGGCTGCGGTTCCGCTCAAACCCCAGGTCACGCGGACACCGTCGCCGGCCGGCACGAACGTCCAATCCGCATCTGGCTGTCCCATCTCGCCAAAGTCGAGCTTCATTTCAATCCGCTTCGGGCGTTCGCTGAGCGTAATCGTCTGCGTACCGTCACCCGACTCCTCGCTGGTCCAGGTCACCATCGCACCCACGCCAGCCTCGGGCCCCGTGAACTGGTTCTTGATCGAAGGGTCGCGCGCAATCCACGGCGACCACGCATTCCAGTTCCCGAGCGTGTTCACCTGATCGAACACGACCTCAGGCGCAGCATCGATCTCGGTCGAGCGCTCCACCCGAAAGTCTTTCGGAAGAAACGCCCCGATTCCGACCACGACGACGACCAGACCGAGGAGCACCAAAACCGTAACTTTGAGAGCGCGCATAGCCACCTCCGGGCGGCGACTGTACCTGACACGCCGAGCGGGCCCAAGCTCCATCGTTGGCGCCAAATCAAACCACGATGTACACGAAAGCAGGATGGCAACCACCGATCCCCCAATTCGTCCTGCGGCAACGACCGCCTGCCTCCGTGATGGAAATCACGGTCTGGAAGTCCTTCTCGTTCGTCGGAGCAGCGAGTTGGTGTTCTATGGCTCGGCGTGGGCGTTTCCGGGTGGGCGCGTCGACCCGGAGGACACCGCAGTCGGCGCAAGCCCCTTCGACGAGCAGGCGGGCAGGACGGCAGCCGTCCGCGAAGCCCAGGAGGAAACGGCGGTCGTGCTCGTTTCGGACGCACTGGTACCGCTGTCTCATTGGACGACACCGCCCGGTCGGCCAAGGCGTTTCAGCACCTGGTTCTTCCTTGCCTCCGCCACGACGGCCCGTGTGACCGTCGATGAGTCCGAAATCGATGAGCACTGGTGGGCCCGGCCGGCCGACGCCCTGGCAGCGCAACACCGAAGTCAGATCACGCTGCCTCCACCAACTTTCGTCACACTGGGATGGCTGGAGGGCTTCAACGCCGTCAACTCAGCTCTCGCGGCCGCGCGCAGACAAGTATTGGAACGCTTCGTCCCACGCGTAACGACCGTCGACGGCCACCCCGTCTCGCTGTACCAGGGAGACGCCGGCTACGACACGGGCGATCCAAATGCGCCCGGCATGCGGCATCGCTTGTGGATGCGCCCCGAGGGCTGGCGTTACGAGCGCCCTTGAAGTCCTGAAGAATCACTCGCTACTGATTCAGTTTGATAGTTGTCCATCGATGTCGACGGACGGAGGGGCGATTGTGCGCGCCGCGGTTCTTCAGTCGACCGTTTTTCGAATGCGATCGATCACCGCGCGAAGCTCCGTGACGTAGGCCGATTGGACGCCCGCCGCTTCCATCTTGATCAACGTGTCTTCCAGCCGCTCGATGTCTTCGGATCGCTGGTCGCGGAGCGACTCCACCATTTCGGCGAACGAGTGATACAGCTCTTGAAGCTCATCCCCTTTCCGAATTCCGGTGTTGATCTCCAGGTGTCCCTCGCCAACATGCGCGAAGAGCCGCCTCATGCGGTAAGTCGGCCCGACCACTCGGTGAGTGACGATGATCCCGGTGAGTCCGAGCGCGAGCGTGAGAATCAGCACACCGACGACGATCGCATTCCGAATCTTCTGATCCTCTTGCTGGGCGAACCGCTCGAGGTCATTCGCCGTTTCGGCGTCGAGATCGGGCTGCGCCGCGATCTGTGCGGTCAGCGCCTCGGTCTGGCGCTGCGAGAATCGATACGCCATGAACCCGAGCCCGCTGGCGACCGACACCGTCACGAGCAGAACCATGCCCGTGTACTTCAGCTGAAAGCGCCGATCGAGCAGGTAGTTGCGCATCTTGCGTTGTTTCTTATCGCCCATCGCGTTTCTCACTTCCTATGCCCATCGTTCTTCCCTGGTCAAAGGCTTCCTTTCGATTTCGTCGCCTCGAGCAAGCCGGGGAGGCGGCGGAGGGCGCTGATGAAGGCGCCGTGCACCGCCTGTTCCGCGCTGTGTTCTGTGTAACGGCCGGTCGCCGTGGCCGCGCCACGCAACATGCCGCGCATGTCCCGGCCGGGGTACGACAGTACGATGACCGAAACGACGGCCCGCACACCCGCCCCCGTGGGCTCCAAGGTGACGATCGAGCTCTCGAGGTGATATCCGCTCAGACGCCGCTGGACGACCTCCCGCTTGGCGTCTGCCGGCGTCAGGTCGTCCGGCGCGAGCTCGATTCCTCGGAGGGTCAGCAATTGCTCGGAAAGGTAGATCCGCGCATCGAAGAGCATCTGACGCGAAACCCGCTCCGCTTTGGCGCCGGGCATCCCGACCGAGACCAAGTACTCGGTCCGCCCTGGCCCGCGCTCTCGCTCCCCCACGGCGCTCAGCGCCGCCGCGGCTTCGACGGCCGCGCGTCGGACCGACTTGTTCGCATCCCGTATCGCTCTCTCGATCACCGGAAGCGATTCTTTGGACTCCAATCGCCGCAGCGACGAGATCGCCGATACGCGTACTGCCGGATGCTTGTCACGCACGGCGCGTTCCAGCGCCTCCAGCGAACGGGGGGTCGGCTGCAGTTGCCCGAGCGACAGTGCGGCCTGCGCACGCACGCGAAAGGCCGGGGACTCTCGAAGCAAGCGGACGAGGTAGTGGTCGCGGCCCTTGGCTGACGCCGAGCTCGCCAGAACGAACACCGCCAACGCTAGCGCCTGCCACAGATGCCATCGGCCCATGTGCCCCTTCAACGGCTCCCGCCCTCCCCCACTTTTTCAGTATCACAGCTGCGGAACCGAGACGGCAACCGATTCGTCTGTGCAGCCGCGTTGACTGCCCCGTGTCCGCGTCCCTATATTGCGGCGGTCGCAACGGCCAACCGGGGGCTTACAGAGGTCGCATGGAGTCACTACAACTTGATTTGAACAACCCAACCACGATCGCGGCGATTGCGGCGGTCGTGGGGCTCATCCTGCTTGGTATCCTCATCGGGTTCGTGCGCGGGCGAAAGAAGCACGCGCTTTCGGAGGAGCCACCACCGACGCCGACACCTGAAGCAATCGAGGGCCAACACCCGAAGATTCGCGTCGACGAGCCAGGCAAACCGCAGCCCGAATCGACCCTTCCCCTCCAAATCGAAGATCTGCTGACCGGCCCGCACGAGGCTCCCGCCGCCCCGGCCCCGGTCCGTGAAGGGCGCGTCACGCCTCCGCCCGCCCCGCCGGCTGATCTCGGCGCTTTCCGCGCTGGGCTCGAGTCGACCCGCGGTAATCTGATTTCCCGCCTGGCTGGCGTATTTCGTCGGGGCCGCGAGCTCGACACCTCGATCCTGGACGAAGTCGAGGAGGTCTTGATCACCGCCGACGTCGGGGTACACACGACGGAGCGCGTGCTCGAAGCGCTGCGTACACAGATGAACGGCGGCCAGCTCTCTTCGGCGGACGACGCCTGGGCTGCGATTCGGGACGAAGCGCGAAGCATCTTGGCGACGAGCGGAAAAGGGCTATCGCTCGGCGCAGCGCCTACCGTGATCTTGGTCGTTGGTGTCAACGGCGTTGGCAAGACGACCACCATCGGCAAGCTCGCGAGTCGATTTGACCGTCAAGGGAAGAGCCTGCTTCTCGCCGCGGGCGACACGTTCCGAGCTGCCGCCGTCACCCAACTCGAGGTCTGGGGCCGGCGTGTGGGCTGCGAAGTCATCAAAGGCAAGGACCGCGCCGATCCCGGCTCGGTGATCTTCGATGCGATTCAGACCGCCAAAGACCGCGGCATCGATCTGGTGATCGCCGACACAGCCGGTCGCCTCCACACCAAGGTTCCGCTCATGGATGAGCTGAAGAAGCTCGGGCGGACCGTCGAAAAAGCGCTGGGCCGCCCGGCCGATCACGTGCTCCTCGTCCTCGACGCCACGACTGGCCAGAACGCGATTCAACAGGCTCAACTGTTCAAAGAAGCGCTCCCCGTGAGCGGCATCGTACTCACCAAGCTCGACGGCACCGCCAAAGGCGGCGTGATCCTCGGGATCGTCGACCAACACCAGGTGCCGATCGAGTTCATCGGGGTCGGCGAGAAGGTCGAGGACCTGAAGCCGTTCGCCACCGAGGCCTTCGTCGAGGCGCTTTTCGAGTCCCCGGAGGCGCTGGAACCCGCCGAAGAAGCCCAAAACTTGGCCTAGCGCCGTGCGTCGATGCGGAAATCGATCGAAAATCGCTACCGGATTTGGTAGTGCGATATTCACCGTGATATAGTCTTGTCGTCCGATTGAAATCGGACAGTTGTTACGTGATTTCAGAGAGTTGCCACGGTGGGGGCCGGGGTGCTCAGGGGGGAAGGCCAGAGGCCGATGCGAGAATTGGGGGGGATTGCGCTACTCATGGCGGCGCTTCTGACGGCGTTTCCGACGGCGGTCCAGGCCCAGATGGAGTTCTCCCTCGACGAGGTCGATGAGGAGGACGCCGAACCGGCCAAGGATTCCAAACGCCAAGGCGATCTCATCGAAGAGCTCGCTGCTGGCGACGACACCGATTCGGGGCCTACCGAACCCGCGCCTCAGCGCGAAGAGATCGCGGAGGAGATCTACGCGGTCCAGCAGATCTACGCGCTTCGTCTGAAGCGACTCGAGATCGCGCCTTCGGTGGCGTTCACGCTCAACGACCCGTACCTCAAGCACTACGGATTGGGACTCGCGCTCAACTACTGGTTCACCAACGTGCTCTCCGTCGGCCTTAATTTCATTTGGTACGACTGGGGCACGAACCCGCTCGAGCGCAGCACGAGCTTCGTGCCTCGGATTCAGAACCAGTTTCGACTGAGCGTACCGATCAACGACTGGCAGTTTGGGCTCTGGGTCAATTTCACCTACGTGCCGTTCTACGGGAAGTTCAAAGTTCGCAAGAAGATCTTCCAATGGGACGCGTATCTGATCGGCGGCGTCGGACTCATGCGCACGCAGCCGATCCCGGTGTTTGATCCCGCGAATCGTAGCTTCGATTGGCAGACCAACGTCGCCTTCAATGTCGGCGCCGGCCTGCGCATCTTCCTGACGCGCTACCTCACATTCTTCACCGAGTTCAGAGCGTACATGTGGCCCGACCAATTCGAAAACACGCAGGTGGCGCCAGGCCCCGCGCGTGATGATTCGTCGACCTGGCTTCAATCGGGCTCGTCGTTCGTCGCGAACACGTCCATCCAGGTCGGGTTCACCCTCTTCCTACCGATTAAATTCGAGTACCGGCTACCGAAATGATGAAGCTCGCACCAAAGACGCTTTCGCGAATCGGCATCTTGGCAGCGCTGGCGCTCTGCCTGATCTTGGGCGACGGCTTGCGTGAAGGCGCGAGCACGGCGAGGGCGCAAGACGTGCAAGTGAGCGGGCCGCTTGCAGGCGCGACTTCCGTGAAGAAGCTTCGACTGTGGCGCGCGATGCGTCTACACGTCGAGCCCTTCTTCGCGTTCACGATTGGCGACGAATATGCGCGCTCGCTGATCGTCGGAGGTGAGCTGCGGTTCCACTTCACGGACTGGCTTGGTATCGGCGGCTGGGGCGGGTACACCGTCGGCCAGCTCAACATGGATCTCACCGACAGAATCCAGTCGAGCGGCGCCACTGCAGACCCCAACCGCTTGGATCTTCCGAGCCGGCAGCGCTATCCGGACCAGATTGGACGCGTCAACTGGTGGTCCGGCGTGGAGGTTCACTTCATGCCGTTCCGCGGCAAGCTCGCGATGTTCCAGAAGGTCTTTTTCGATGCGGACCTCGACTTCTTCGTCGGTGCGGCGTTTGTGGGCGTCGAAGAACGCGCAAACACCCAGATTCAGCGCGATTCGATCACGGAGCCTCAGTACTGCACGCCCCTCGGCGCCACCACTCCGCAGGACCCGGGTTGCCTCCAAAGCCAGCTGGCTCGCTCCAAGCGCACCGTCGTTGCGCCGTCGTTCGGCGTCTCGTTCAATGCCTTTTTCCACGACTTCCTGGGCATCGCCCTCCGCTGGCGCGGCATCCCCTTCAAGTACAACACCGGCGGCACCGACAACAACAACGACGGTCAGATCGACCGCAACGATCGAATCAAGCAGTTCAACAACATGTTCACCGTCGGCCTCATCTTCGTGCTCCCGCCGAAGACGAAAACCACCGACTGATACTGATGTTTGGGGACACGCTCCCCCCTTTTAACCTTCAGCATTTCGGTGACTTGCGGGCCGTACCGCGAAAACGCATCTAGCGCGGGTGCTGCCGCGGGTTTGGTGGGGGGTGGTTGCGGGAATTGATAGCTGGTTTGGTTTCATTTCACCGCTCGTGCGTGGTGGTGGGTTGCGGGAATTGGAACACGGTCTGGTTTAATTACACCGCCCGCCCACCCCCACCCGTAATCCTCCCTGGCGCGGCGGTCGCTTCGCTCCGCCTTGCCGGCGCACTTGCGCCGAGCTTCGCCCTTCGGGCTCGCGCTGCCGCCTGCCGTCTGATGGGTTGGGTTTCGGGGCCGTCCTCATTCACCACTGGATATGAATGGAGGGGCGCGGAAAAAAGCGCGATGGGGGTCGGAGTCGACGTCGCAAGTGACAATCTGCAAGAC
>JABDJF010000414.1 GCA_013002645.1 Myxococcales bacterium | reverse complement strand
TGGTGTGCGGACCCGGCTAGCGTCATCGGGGGGCCTGAAGCGTACGAAATCGGCTCCCACCTACTAGTAAACTGTAGGGGTTCGACTCAACATTAGTTCCCACGGCAACCACGGTCAGGACTGTCTTATGGGGCCCCGCCAAGTCGACGCTTGCGTCGTCCGCGGGGCTTCGGGGCTTAATCCGGTAGCAGCGGCAGCGGCAGCGGCAGCGGCAGCGGCAGCGGCAGCGAGGGGATGGCGGTTGGGCGTCGGCGCTGCAAATCACATAGGCTGTAGTCATGAGGGTTGCGGGGCTTCTATTGGTCGGTGCGCTGCTGTGCGGCCTGGCCCTGTGGGTGACGCGCGAGGCAGAGCAGACCACGGCGTTCGGACTCAGCGGTGAGCCCGGTCGAATCGCTAGAGGTGCACCTGAGCGCGCGGAGAAGGTCCTGAAAGTCCTCGAGTCGGCGAACGAGCACAACGACCGACTCCATCAGATGGACCAGCGGCTGTTCGGCGAGAACGCGCACTAGGCGCTACAGGACGGGTGACGTGAGTCGCGCGACGCGGACACCGAGCCGGAACCACCAGGGCTTACGGCCGTACTCACCCTGCTCCATGAGTCGCGATCGCTTGAAATCGTCTTCGAACATCTGCTCGACCTCGGCAGCGAATGCTGGGTCTGCGACGATGGCCGTAATCTCGAAGTTCAAGCGGAACGAACGGTTGTCGAAGTTGGCCGTACCCACCGCCGCCACCCCTTCGTCGATGAGCATCGTCTTCTCGTGCAGGAAGCCATCCGTGTATCGGTAAAAATTCACCCCCGTTTGTCCGGCTTCGTCGAAGTACGAGTAGGCGGCTAGATACACCATCATGTGATCGGGCTCATCAGGGATGAGAATTCGCACGTCCACTCCGCGTAGGCCCGCTAGTTGCAGTGCGACAATGACGGAATGCTCCGGCACGAAGTAAGGGCTTGCGATCCAGATTCGCTTCTGCGCCGAGTTGATGGCATGGACGAACATCAGATTGGCGGACTCGAGCTCGTCGGCGGGACCCGTGGGGATGACGAGAACACGCGCATCACTCCCATCGGGAGCAGGGCGAGCAGCCCAGTTCAATTTCGGCAGCGTCTCCGTCGCCCAATGCCAGTCCTCGGAAAAGGAAATCTGCGCTTTGAGGACCGCTGGGCCTTCGATTCGAAGGTGGGTGTCTCTCCAGTGTCCAAACTTGGGATCCTTGCCCAGGTACTCGTCGCCAACGTTGTGCCCGCCGATCCAGGCCACTCGCCCATCGGCAATCACGATCTTGCGATGGTTTCGGAAGTTGAGCTGGAAGCGGTTGCGTCGGCCCTTGCGCGTATTGAACTCCGAGACTTCCGCGCCCGCATCTCGAAGCTCCGCCCGGTAGCTTTCGGGAAGGGAGTGGCTGCCGATTTCGTCATAGAGGAAGTACACCCTAACCCCCTCCTTGGCCTTCGCGATTAGGCGCTCCTTGAGCGCACGCCCTAGACCATCGTCGTGCACGATGTAGAACTGAACGAGCACGTACTCCTTCGCCTCATCGATACCGCGAAAAATGCTCTCGAACGTCGCGTCGCCATCGATGAGCAGCTCGACGGCGTTTCCGCCCAGGACCGGCATGCGAGCCAAACCTTCGGCGGCGGCGGCGGCCTCAGCACCCTCTCCCTCCGGAACCAAATACGGCGTCGCCGTCTGGACCACTTCCCGCTCGATGTCGTCGTTTCGCACATCGGTACTACGTCGCGCAATCACATAGCCCTCGAACTTGCTGCGCCCGAACACCCAATAGGCAGGCACTGCCAAATACGGGAAGGTGTTGAGGGACACGGCCCATGCGATCGCCCCTTGCGAGGTGCGCGTGCTCATGACGGCGTGGATCGACGAGGTGAAACCCAACAGATGAAAAAGCACGACTATCGCGGCAGCCATTCGTCCCCTCCCGCTCTTGGGCGGTCTTGGATCATTCTCGGGCATGGCAGTCGTCGTCTGCTTTCGGTTTGGTGACGTCGTGTCCAGCGGACTTCCATGGCACAAAAGCACTCGCGAAAGATTTTTTTCGGCTCAGCCATGGGGCGCCAAGCGTACGTGATCGGGACTGAACAGTCATGCTGGCGGAGTGAACCGTTTCGATGTTCGCAACTTTACTCATTGTCTGCTTCGTACGCGTCCGTGGAGCGGTATTCCTTGATGTTGACGCGCGCAATTCGTGATATCGCCAACGACTCATTCAAAGAGGGGTGTCATGCAAGAGCAAGCAGTGAATCGGTTTTATTCGGACGAGCGAACAAAGGGCCGCGTGCGTGGGGCGATCAACGAGTACTTGGGTTTCTTTGACGAGTCGAACGG
>JABDJF010000412.1 GCA_013002645.1 Myxococcales bacterium | reverse complement strand
ATTAATAGCCATCATAGATGACGTGCCAGAGCATGTGCGAACGGCCGCGAGCCAGCTCGCGTGCACCACTTGTGTTACCGTGAACGTCGGTGTCGGCCGAGATGACTTCACAGATTCGACGTGGCGTTACTACTACGACGAAGATGTGATCTTCACTCGGGTAAATTTTCCGCACAACATGGCTCCAGGCAACTGCCCAGAGGGCACCGGCTCAATACAAGTCGAATGCTACTACTCGCGAAAGTACAGACCCCTGCCGGAAGACACTAGTGACATCTCGCGGCGAGTGATTGCAGATTTGATACGGACCGGTGTAATCGAGGAGTCCGACAAGATTGTGCACAACGAAACGCGCATTATCGATTACGCCAACGTGATCTTTGATCTTGATCGCGAAGTGAACCTTCCAATCGTCCACGCATGGCTAGACGAGATCGGGATTCTCTACGTCGGTAGGTTTGGTGAATGGGGTTACCACTGGACTGACGAGGCGTTCGTGTCGGGAGAGCGAGGAGCTCGCAGGGTGCTGGACGGGCTCTAGGTTTTGAGGCCTGAAGTGCGCGGGCTTGCCCCTGTCTGGGAAGTCCAATATGAGGTTTGTGCGTGCGAGTGCGCAGCCCGTAGACCAAGGCTTCTGTCAGAAACGGTTCGTGTGTGGAGTTGGTTGCTCCGGGAGCGCCTCGCCGAGCTCGCGTCGGATCTCGTCAATCCGCGATGAGAGCCGTACTCCCTTTTCTGAGCGAAATACCTCTGGGGTAAGAAGTTGGATACCCGCGCGCTCCAATCGGAGAAACTCGTCACCGAAGGTTTCGAATTTCGCGCGTGGGCTCTTGAGATTGGAGGCATCGATTCTCTCAGCGAGATCCTCTAGATAGTCCAACACGATCGTGAGATCGTCGCTGAGGACATCGAAGACAACCTCCTCACCCTGATATGGTTTCCAACTTAATTCATGCTTTAGGTAGTATGACCAGCGCCCGGGGATTTTAGGATTGAAGGCAACCCGCCACCGATAGTGCCCCTCGTATGAGCCACGGAGTTGAATTCTCCTCCCCAAGGGATCGGTGAAGTTCCAAGTAACGCTCTGCTCCTGCGGCTTCCCGCTTGTCACCCAGGTGTCCTCGAACTCGCTATCGAAGGTGGTGCCCAATGAAACAGGGTTCGTTGCCGCGACGACTCGTACTTGGATCCAATCCCAATCAACCTCGAGAGGAATCGCCGCGGAGCGCCACTCGGAAGACGAGCTCGAGCTACCCCCGCGGACTTCAATCACTGGACTCCCGTAGCCGGGCTTTGGCTGGAAGCTCAGCGCCCAGCGCTCGGCGCCCTTCGTGGGAAGCTTCGCAAGCTCCAAAGAGCGGCCGTTCTCGAGCAGCACTTCTTGCTTCCAACCAACTACCTCGGTCGGCGCATGCCATTCGACCGTCAGTTTCGGGCGTCTGTTGGCGCTAAGGGAATCACCTTCCTCCGCGGAATAGAGTGATAGGTGGTCCCTGACGAGATCTTCGTCCGAGTCACTGAGTTTCAGGAGGAACAGGAGCGGCTCGGATGAGGCGACCCCGCGTTGAACATAACCAGTAAGAGCACCGGAAGAGAACACCAGCCTCGAGGCGCCGGGAAGGTAGTGAGCCGTCGCTAACGCCAACGGCGCGATATCGCCGACTCTAGGATCATCGGAGGCAAAGCTCGCACCGGGCAGGCCCCACTCCACTTCTCCGTGGGCCGCCTCGGGCCACCACACTTCACCCGGAGCCGGGGGGCTCGTGTTGTCGCGCTGCAATCCGCCGGAGCCTGGTTTCCAGTCTCGATGGACTTCGTAGAGCATTACGTCGACTGGTTCTTCAATCCCGGTTTCCACCACAATCTCTAGAGACACCTGCGTAACGACCGCGTCCGCGGGCAAAGCAATGTTGTCCCAACGGTGAAGAGCCCGCATGATTTCCTTCTCCCCAAAACGCGACGTCGACGCGCCCCTTCCGAGGCGTACGTGACGCTGTCCCACTTGGTTCCACCCATGAACCCATCGTCCGTTGGGAAAGCCACGAATGTCGTTGTCCTGCATTCCGACGTATTGCAATCCAGGCACCAGCAGCGACGTATGTTGGGTCGTACCCTGGGAGGTGTGATAGTAACCGGCGGCGAAACCACTCATAGCAAGCGTCCCGCTCACTGGACGCGGTCTTGGCCGCCCACCAACAGGTTGGCTGGTGCAACCGTAGAATAGGCACGCTACCAGTCCAAGGTGCCGGAGTGCGACGCTGTCGTGAATCCGCAAGTTGCGCCTCATCGCAGCCGGACAGCGGTACGGGGGTCGTCTCGCAGACGCTCGAGCAGCTCGCGAGCCACCAGCGCGTTGCCCTCTTCACTGAGGTGGTAACCATCAACGAACAGG
>JABDJF010000405.1 GCA_013002645.1 Myxococcales bacterium | reverse complement strand
ATCTTCAAACCCAGAAGTGTCAGCTTGATCGACACGTTGGCGTCGAGACGCTCGCGTTCGATGTCTTCGAAGAGACCTATGTACTCCGCGACCGCAGCTTCGGCCTTCGGCCGCTCTGCCGTCTCCTCGCCGAGCAGATCAAGCGTTGCGCACGCCCCCGACTCATTGAGAGAACGTACCGTCTCGAGCGCCTCGGCACGAGATTCTCCAGCCACGTAGCGCCTTGCCACGCGCCCCACCAAGAACTTCGGAGCCAGCGGCAGGGTCGCAACGATCAGCCGGCTCGTGAAATTCAAGAAGCCCCTCCTCTCCGCTCGGCCTAAAGCGTCGACGCAGGCACGCCGTCCTGCGAATCCTGCGGGAGAGCTTCCTCGCCGCCACCGTTGCCGTTGACCCAGCGCACGGACTTGGAGCACGGGCAGACGCCTCCCACGCGAGTCAACGTCGGCATGGCTCGGGAAGCCTCTGCAGCGGTGCTCTCCCCGGAGTGCACCTTCGTCAGTAGCTCGACATAGTGCTTGAAGTCGCGGCCCGCGCGATAGGCGTCCGGCAACTGCTCGCCGAGGTGGGTCAAGTAGGCATCGACATCGTCGAACGTGCCGCCATCCCAACCCGTCATCTCGAACGCCGGCACACCACGTCGCCGAAAGAAGCTCGTAACCGGCAGGTGCACCAAGTCGTCAAAGGCGATGCCCTGCTCGGTGCCGTGGTCTTCGAGAATCTTGTCGAGCACCTTCTGTGCATCGCCGGGCGAGAGTTCCGGCAACCGGGCTCGCACGAAGCGTAGGTTCAGATCCCGAACCACTTTGGCGACCTCCTCGACATAGGCCGCTTGCGCTTCCGCATTCTTCATCGGCTTGAGGCCGAACCGGACGTTGGTGCCGCCGCCGCGCTCGTCACCGAACATCTCGAGACCGCGCGGGAACCACTTGTTGAAGGCCTTTTGAATGTCACTGGTTCCAACGCAGTGCGAGCCGCCCGCCGCCTTCTCCATGTACCGCCTCAGGGGGACGACTCCGGCAGCCAGGTGGAAGGCCTCTTCTCGCAGCATCTGCGGCATGCTCTCGGCCATCGGCTGGTACGAGCTCACCTTCTGCATGGCGAGTTGGAACTTCCCAACCCGGTCGATCAGTGCGCAGAACGTTACGTTGTCGACAAAGGAATCAAAGTCGATATTGAAGGCTCCCAAGATGTGAGAGCCGGTCCTCATCGAGAGAATCTGCTCGACCATGTCTTCTTCCGAGACATCCGAGGCGCCCGACCAATCGTCCTCGAGAAGAAGATGGATCATCTGATAGCCGTGCCGCAACTCCTCGGCCATCATCCGCAGAATCCAGACCTGCTCTTCTTCTTCCTGCGCCCGCGCCAACGTGAGCTGGTGCTGCTGGATGGAGCCGAACTCCGTCGACGCCTGAGCGCGGATGGCTCCCAAGACGTGACCTGCTTGTTCAGGGTGCATCTTTCCGGCCGCGTCGAATTTAGGCTGCCCTTCGAGCTCGCCACACTCGATCTTGCTGCACATCCCGGCTTCGCGATACGCGCAGAGCTTGAACTCGGGGTCACGAGGGAAGTACTTGTCCCAACTCTCCACCAGAAAACCGTAGTCGGGCAGGTAGCGCTCGCTCCACTTGACGATCGCTTGATGGTATTTCTTCGGCAGTTCGACTTGATGCATGGCCATGTGGTATTCCCGTTCTCTGATTAGAGCCTTTTTACGAACGGGCGCAGAGTCGCGGCCTCGAAGCCCAAAGCGGTGAAGAACTCACCGATACCCGTCATTTCTTCATCAACAAGCGTGCGCACCGTCTTGGCGCCCAACGAATCGAAGCTTGCCAGCACCCGCTCGGCAAGGCGCCTTCCGATCGCATTGCCGCGATAGTCCGGGTCCACGCCCAGCACCTCGATCCAGCCGGTCGGCTCTTCCAAGCCGAACTCTCCGGAGCGTACTTCGCCAAGCATGAAGCCGACGACTTTGCCGTCCGCTTCGGCGACCGTCGAAGTCTCCGGGTCACGGCGCAAATAGTAGCCAATTCGCCGCTCCCAGACATCCGGTCGGTACGCGCCCGCAAGCCTCTCGTCGAGGGTGGTGATGTCACCGATGTCCGTGTCCTCGAGCGCACGAATTCTCACTTCGACTTCTCTCATCGCAACTACCTTCGTTCGGGACACCGATCCGGTTGCAGTCGGGAACACTCCCGAAGGCGGCCGGCGCCGGCCCGATTGTATCGAGGCACAAACAGCGCTGGCAAGACGAGCCGCAGTCGCTTCGAATCAGACCTCGGCAGCCGCCGCTACGTGCTCGTGAGCATGGTAGCTGCTCCGCACGAGGGGGCCGGACTCGCAGTGGAGAAACCCCAATGCGAGAGCGTGTTCTCGATAGCCCCCGAATTCGTCGGGATGAACCCAACGATCGACAGGCAAGTGCTTGGAGGTCGGCTGCATGTACTGCCCGATGGTCAAAATCTCCACGCCCGCGGCACGAATGTCACCAAGAGTCTCGAATACTTCCTCGGGTCTCTCGCCGATACCCACCATGATGCCGGTCTTGACGCGCCCCTCGTACTCGCCGCGATCACGCCGGACGGAAGCTTCCCTGAGCACCTCCAGCGAGCGATCGTAGCTGCTTCCGGGTCGAGCCAGCCGGTACATTCGGGGCACGGTCTCCATATTGTGTGAAAAAACCTCGGGCTTGGCCTCGAGCACGAGATCCAGGGCCTTGGGAACTCCCCGGAAATCCGGCGTCAGCACCTCGACCGCGGTCTTGGGGTCACTTGCATGAATCGCGCGAATCACGTTTGCGAAATGACCGGCGCCACCATCCGGGAGGTCGTCGCGATCTACCGATGTGATCACCGCGTGACGCAGGCCCATTGCCCGCACCGCACTTGCGACG
>JABDJF010000380.1 GCA_013002645.1 Myxococcales bacterium | reverse complement strand
GCCATCTACTCGTTCGAGCTGGCCGAGGACGCTGGCGGCGGATTCGCGTTCCGAATGGTCAACTCAGCCGAGTTCATGGGAGGGACCGGTTCGACACCTTCGATCAGCGAGGATGGAAGCCGGATTTACGCCTCCGACAACGTCGGAAACGTGATTGCCTTTGACATGGAGCTCGAAGAGCTCTGGCGCTTCGACCTTGGCGACGCCGTGGCCGCGTCCATCGCGGTTTCGCCAGACAACGCCGAGCTCTATGCGGTCACGCGCACCGACATCTTCAAGTTGACCGACCTAGGTGACAGCCCGCGCTTGGATTGGACCGCCCGATTGGATGCCTTCGCCGATGACCCAGACATCGAGCTCGAGTTCAACGCCCTTACCCCAACGATCACCGCCAACGGTGTCGCGGTCAGCGTCGGCGGAGGGTACGCGATCGGCACCACAGCGATCATGTTGAAGGTCGGCGTCGGCCTGCTCGATCGGGACACCGGCGCACTTCGCTCCTTCACGAAAGGGCGCGAGGAATCCATCGCCGTGACGACCGTCGGGCCGCGAGGCGGCATCTATACGGCGAGCTCACCGGTGCGGCGTGTTTCGGGCAAGGCCCTCAATCTCGAGGACCCCGGCGTGGCCGACGTCATCGGCGGAATCAGCCGCTACAAGCCCGTTCGAAATGACCTGCTCGTTCGAGACGCAAGCTGTGCAGCCGGTGTGCGTGCGCGGAACGCGGCTTCGATCGCCGGGAGCGCGCCGAATTCCGCGATGCAAGACATCCGTCAGATCCAGGTGTTGATCGGCCAGAGCCGCGCCGCGATCGACCGCGCGGTGGACGATGCCGACCTCGATACGGCGTCCGCCGATACGCTCCGCTCGGCGCTCGACCGTGCGGAAGCAAATCTCAGCGTCAGCGGGCTCCAGAGCGTCGCATCGGAGCTGCTCACGGTGTGCAACGCGCTCTGAACGACGCGCTCAGCCTTTCAACCAGGTGTAGGCGTCGGTCAAGACGTCGCGTCCGCCGCTCTCGATGACGTCGCCGTGCGCGAGTACGATGCGATCGAAATCCCAACTCAAGATCTCGTCGACGGATCGACGTGCGCGCTTCTTATCTCGAAAGAACAGACGTAGGGGAAGACTCAGGCCCGGCTTCCCGTGAATGCCTCCCAGCTTCAGGTACGCGCGGGTCGGCCAGTGAGCCGAAGTCTCGAAATTCTCGAGCACGTCGGCAACGATCAGCGACCGCGACGCCCGATGAAAGAAGACCGTTTCGTGCAACATCGTGCCGTCGAGCAAGGACGTCGCGAGGTCGCCTTCCCAGTCGGGGTGGGCTTCACCTCTGAGCTCGGAATCGATCGACAGGTCTTTGCGTCGCTTTTCGAGTCCGGCCGCCGCGTGAAGCAGAGCCCCCGGGTAGGCGTCTTTCCAGTCGCCGGCGTACAAGTGATGGTAGCAATTCGGGGCGACGATGTGGCGAACCGGACCGATCGCATCGACGTCGGCCTTCAAGCTCGATGTCATCGCGATGGGCGAATGGACGAGCAAGGTGCCGTCGCGAAGACGCACGACCGTCATCCGAGTCCCAAGGTGCAGGCCGAAAAACGACAGAGGCGCCGCCTCGGCCCAAATATCGTTGGCGAGCTTCTCCATATGCTGCACCTAGGACAAGCGTGGGCTCAGGCCAAGCCGGAACGCTGCAGGGCTGGCATCCGGAGGGAAAGCTGATAGGCCTTCGCCATGGCCAACCCGACCGCAACCCTCGAAACCTCGCTCGGCAACGTTGAAATCGAGCTCTTCACCGACGGCATGCCCAAGACGGCGGGCAACTTCATCGAGCTCGCCAAGAGCGGCTTCTACGATGGGCTTCACTTCCACCGGGTCATCAACGGGTTCATGATTCAGTTCGGCTGCCCGCACAGCCGGGACCCGAACAACCCCCGAGCCGGCACCGGCGAGAGCCCCAACGGCACCATCGAGGACGAACATCCGGACAACGCCAAGATCTCGAACGAGCCCGGCACGCTGTCGATGGCCAACACCGGCCGTCCGAACAGCGGCGGCTGTCAGTTCTTCATCAACACGGTCCACAACGCGTACCTCGACTGGTTTACCCCCGGTCCCTCGAAGCACCCCGTGTTCGGGAAAGTGACGAGCGGGATGGACGTCATCGAGAAGATCGAGTCCACCCGAACCGGCCCAGGTGACAGGCCGGTCACGCCAGTTCAGATGGTGAAGATCACCGTCCACGATTAGGCTCGCATGAAAACTCCATTTCACCTTTTCTTTCTCGTAGCGATAGCCGCTGGCGGCTGCGGCGACGACTACGTGCCGCCGCCTTCGACCGGCGGAGGGGGCGGAAGCGGAGGCTCGGTCGGCACCGGTGGCACGGGCGGCAGCGGCGGGACGGGCGGCAGCGTAGGCACCGGCGGCAGCGTAGGCACGGGTGGCAGCGTAGGCACGGGTGGCACGGGCGGGACGGCCGGTGTCGGAGGTGCCGCGGGAACCGGCGGAGGCTCGGGCACGGGCGGAGGCGGGTCCGGCGGACTGGGCGGGTCGGGTGGCGCTCCTCCGATGGGCGCCTGCGACAACGCGGATGACGTGGACGCCCTGTCAACGCTCCAGCCAACCAACGCGCGTCAGATCGCAGCAAACTGCGGTGCTGTGGATTGTATCGACCTGATCAGCGTGGAGTTGGCGTTTAAGGCCTGCGTCGATGGCTGTGTAGAGGGCGCAGTGGCGAGCCTTTCGACCGAATGCACGAGCTGTTACGGTGACCTCGCCTGGTGTAGTCGCATTCTGTGCTTGACGCCCTGCGCAACCAACTCGTGTACGCCTTTGTGCCTAACCTGCCCTGGCTATGACGCCTGCGTCAACGCGTTGAACGGATGCGCCGGCCGCGATTCGACCGACTGCCCCGACGACACCTGATCTCAGCTCTTCGCGCCGCCCTTCCCGTGCCAGCGGCTCTCGGTCAGCGTCAGCCCTTCGATCGACTTTCGCGGAACCATCTCTTCGTAGGTGCGCTCGTAGCCGGTTTTGGAGATTCGCCAGACTCCGTCATCGCCCTTTCGGTACTCGTCCTCGTAAAAGGCCGCGCCGCGGATGCTCATGTCGAAGCGGGTGTCGATGACGTAGTCCTGAAGACACCAGCGACCGGTCGCGTGCCTTTCATCGATGAAGTCGATTTCGGGTTGGCTGACCACGTGGCTCGAGTGGAAGCTGTCGGCGCCCATGGCGCCTTCGAGGAACTTCATGATGGCCTCGCGGCTGTCGAACGAGAACTTGCCGCCGCTGTAGGCGGCTTTGGCGTCCTCGGTGAAGCAATCGCGCAACTCATTCCAGTGCTTCGTGTCGAGGCAACGTTGGTACTTGTATTTGAGTCGCTTGATCGCCTCGAGGTCGCTCCAATCGATGTCCGCCATCAGGCCACTCTAGAGCGGCTCCGCTTGGATTGCCATCGCGTCAGACGGCAGCTTCCGCGAAGGCCGGATCGCTCGCAAAGCGCGCGACGTGGTGCTCTTGGTCCCCGAAAAGCGCGTTCAAGGCGTACATGCGCTTGAAGTAGAGGCCGATGTCGTGCTCGTCGGTGACGCCGATGCCGCCGTGAAGCTGAAGCGACTGCTGCGCGACCCAGATCCCGCCGGTGGCCAGCTGGTATTTGGCCGCAGAGATGTCGCTGCGCCGGGCGCTCGCGTCGTCGTCATCGGCTCGAACCATCGCCGCCATCGAAATCGAACGAAGGAGCTCGGTTTCGGCGTACATGTCGACCGCACGGTGTCGCAGCGCTTGGAACGAGCCGATCTTGACGCCGAACTGCTCGCGCGCGCCGAGGTAGTCCACCGTCATTCGAAGCATCGTGCTTGCGATTCCGACGCCCTCCGCGACCGCAGCGGCCGCGGCGAAGTCCATCGTCCGATCGAGAGCTTCCCTCCCCGTACCTTCCGCGCCAAGCCGAGCGTCCTCGGCGACCAAAACGTTTTCGAATCGGATGAACCCTGCCTTCTTGCCGTCGATCGTCTTTGCGACCCTCACGCTGACGCCAGGCGCGTCCCGTGGCACGACGAAAAGCGTCACGCCCCCGGGCGCTTTGGCGGGCACGATGAGCTGGTCCGCGTGGTGCCCGTTCAGCACCCAGACCTTTTCACCAGAAATCCGATAGCCGGCGCCGTCCGGCGTGGCGGTGGTCTCCACCGCGCCGACGTCGTAGCGGCTTCGCGCCTCCGAGTAAGC
>JABDJF010000369.1 GCA_013002645.1 Myxococcales bacterium | reverse complement strand
AGCTCGCCAGCTTTCGCCATCTCCGAGGTCTTTGCACCGACGCCGACGCTCACGCTGCCTCGCCACTCGCCATCGCCGGCTGGGACCCGAAGGACATCGACGGCGGACCGGATCAGCTCGCCGAGGTGAAGCGCACCATCAGCAGTTGTATTTGGGCAAATCACTAGGAACTCATCGCCACCCAGCCGACAGACGACATCGTCGGTGCGCACCGCGTGACTCAACGTGAGGGCCAGCTGCTGCAAGACCGCGTCGCCTGCGTCGTGACCGTGGCTATCGTTGATTCCCTTGAAGCCGTCGGCATCGACCATCAGACAACTAAGCACGCCGCCCGTGGTTTCCGCTTCGCGCCATAGCTGGCGGAGCCGTTGCAACGCGTGCCGGCGGTTCGGAAGGCCTGTCAGTGGGTCAGTTGCGGCGAGCTCCTCGAGCAGACGATTTGCAGTCGAGAGAGCTCGGGTCCGCTCAGCTACCTTCTTCTCGAGGTCCCGGTTGAGTTGCCGCAGCGCCCTGTTCTGCTGGGAGACCTGCTCGAAGAGCCCGATAAGCGTCGCTACGAGCGGCTGGGTTTCGCCAGCCGCCTCGCGCTGCTGTTCCTCATAGGCTTCGGCCGGCTTGCTGCCAACTCTGATCGCGGCAATCTGGCGAGCCATGTTTTGGTCTTGGACGAGGATGTGATAGGCGAGCCAGTTGACTAGGAACGCCAGCAGTGATTTCGCCGCGTCCGCGTCTTCCGGATCGACATGTTTGGCTTGGCGAGTTACGCCTTCAAGAAAGCCCGCGTGCTCTTTACGGTGTAGCGTCAGGTGGCGCGGGTCGACGCCGACCTTGCACATCAAGTCCTCCTCGTCGGCGAAATGATAGTCGGCGTAGTCGGCAAGTTCCTTCAGCAAGCTTTCCATCTGCTGGAAGTCGAGCGCGTTGTTCGAGAGCGCCTCGCCGAAATGGTTGATCATCTCGATCAGGTGCTGATGTTGTCCGTCGACCGTGTCCAGGCCGGTGACAAAGTGTTCGGTCCAGTTGAATGCCGCCATCGTCTCCCCATTGCCCCCCAGTTATCAACCGTCGCCGGCAGCTCGGCGAAGGAGGCAACCTCTCACAAGATAGACGCTTCGAAGCCAGACCCAAAATCGGCCCTGCCTACACGCGAGCGGAGTGCCCCGACCGCGTTGGTTTGCCGGTCTCTTCGCCCATCGGGCTCAGCTCGCGGGCCTCTGTGTCGGCGATGCGTTGCGGCCCGGAGCCGCGGGTTGTATTCGTGCAATGGGAGGCGGTGATGCGGAACATGAGTGACATGGTTTGGGTGCTGGTCGTCAGCATCTTCATGATCGTTGGCTGTGCGGAGACCTCGGACGGCGGCGGCTCGGCGGGGACCGGTGGCATCCAGGGGTTCGATCCGCTCGAGGCGATTGGGGACGTCGAGCTCGTGGCGGACGGGTTCATCTTCACCGAGGGGCCGACTTGGCGAGAGGCGGAGGAGCGGCTTCTGTTTACGGACATTCCGCTTTCGACCATCTATGAGCTGACCGCGATGGATACCGCGGAGCCGTCTCGCGAGAACAGCGGGATGGCCAATGGGCTCGATTCGGATGTGGATGGGCTCTTGCTTGCGGCGGAACATGAAAACCGCCGGGTGTCGCGGACGCTCGCGAACGGGATGGTCGTCGACGTGGCAACCGAATACATGGGCGACCGGTTGAACTCGCCGAACGACATCGCGGTGCGGAGCGACGGGACGATTTACTTCACCGATCCACCATACGGCATCAATCCCGCCATCGAGCAAGAGCTCGACTTCAACGGTGTGTTTCGCGTGGCACCCGACGGCGCATTGGCCGTGGAGTGGGAGGGGGAGCTCAGCTCGCGGCCGAACGGTCTCGTGCTGTCTCCCAACGAATCGATCTTGTACGTCGCAGAGACGACCTCCGGCGTGATGATGTTCGACGTAAACGCGGACGGCTCCCTCGCTAACGAGCGTGATTTCGTCGAGACGCTGCTAGGCGCCGATGGGATGGCGATGGACACGGGCGGAAACCTGTTCGTCTCGGCGGCGGCGGGCGTGCAGGTGTACGCACCGGACGGGAGCCTCTGGGGCGCGATCGAGCTGCCCGGCGGAGCAATCCCCGCCAACTGCGCGTTTGGCGGCAGCGACGCGCGCACCTTGTACATCACGGCGCGGTCGGAGTTGTACGAGGTGAGGCTCGCGAATCCTGGCTTGTATTGATCCGAATTGATCCGTACGGCTCCACCGCGGCTCGCGCAGCGGCGCTTCGACTTACCCGGAGAAGGGCCCCAGCCGTCGATGCAAGAGAATCAGCCCCACGAAAGCCAGGCCGAGCCACGTTAGCAAGCCCGTCGGAGCCGAGCTGACCGAGCAACCCCCGGCGGTGGTGAGCGCCATGCTGTCGACGTTTGGCACGGTCGCGTTGTGTTGCTGGAGCGCTTGATCGATCGCAGCGCTGTTGTCGGTGACGACCATTCCCGGGCCACTCGTTGAGAGTTGCGCCACGATCGCATTGGCGGGAGGCGCGTCATCTCCGTCCGGGTTCCAGGGCCAAGTCGTGGCGCCCGGCGGCAGTCGAACGACCCCACCGTCTTCGAGCTCGACGCGCGATGGTGCTTCGTTGATCGTGATCGAGGGGTCACATTCGAAGACCCGCTCGGCGCCATGCGCGTTGCTGACATCGTCGAGGTCCGGGTTGAAATCAAACAGGGGGTCGAGGTCCATTTCCGGCGCGGACAGGGTCGTGTAGAACCGCGTCACGTAGGGCATCGACGCGACGAGCTCGCTCGTTTCCAACATCGGCGCGACGACCTCCGTTGAAAGCGCATCCATGAACGCCTCGGTGTTGAACGGCGTCAGCGGGTTGCCGCATTGAGGACACTGGACGAACGCATCGAGCTCATCTGGAGGCAAGAAGCGCTCGAGCACGCCGAGATACCCATCCCACTGCGCGAAGCGCGTGCTTCGGTTGAGGACGTCTTCGGAAGAAAGCGCGGGAACGTCGAGCTCGAGCTGTTCCCACTGCTCGCGCTCGAAGTCTGCCACGACCACGTTCTCGTATGCGTCGCTCGAGCCGGCGCGTTCTGTCACGAACCCTTGACCGCCGGCCTCGTTTCCAGCCTCCACGACGACTTGGTTGTAGTTGCTGCCGCCGGTGAGCCAGTCGATCAGCGCTTCGTTGAGCTCGAGCGAACGGTAGTTGACCGGGACCGCGCGGCTCTCGCCCAGCACCCAGACCATCACGCCCATGTCGTCGTTGGCCGCGACTGCGGTTGGGCGAATCGGAATCATCGGCTGCTCCGAAACGTAGGTGATTCGAATCGGCCGAATCGTGCCCTCGTCATTGCCCTTGGTGAGCCGGAACGCGATCAGGTTCATGCCGCCTTCGAGGTACGAGCCGAGCAGGTCGGAAATGTCGTCGGGGTCGCCGCCCGGTGGAACGACGTCGTATCCCTCGTCGGTGAGCCATTCGACCGCCACGTCACCGACCTGGTCGAAGACACCGTCGGGCTGGATGACCACATAGTCGTACGGTCCGACGTTGCCGCTGGCCAGGACGGTGATCCCGCCGCCGCCGCCGCCGCCCGCGCCACCGCCGCCGTCGAACGCACCATCGACACCGACGCCGCCAGGCGGGGCGAATCTAGTGCCGTCGTCCAGACACTCTCCCTCGGTGCGCGTCGTCAGGTTGTATCGCGGGTTGCTCGCAAGTTGGAGCCGGGTGAACGCCGAATCCGACGAGACCTGGACGTCCGGAACCCCAGGGACCGGCAACACCCAGGCGAACTCCTCCGACGGCCCCTCGTATTGGATCTGAACGACGGCGGTGACCGTGCCATCCGCGTTCTTCGAAAAGATGATGCGTTCCGCGGCCTGATTCACAGGCGCCGAAGCGGAACAGAAAAGCCCGCCACAGGCCCGAGCGGGCGTCGCCGGCGTCAGCAGCGAGAGGGCCAATAAGAAAACGGATCCAAGGCAAAACGGCTTTGCTGACATTTTCGTCATCCTTTCTAAGAAAGGGCTACCCTGCACCATGAGAGCGCTTTCTGCCAATCAATTCGAATCGGCTGGCGGCACACAGTGGGAATGGCGATGCCCGGCGCCGAGTATCTTCGAGGCGGGTCCCGCGTGCGACCGGCTCGACGAGGGGCGAAAGACTTCGGCATGGCACCTCGTCTCGTGGGTTCCCATATACTCGGCGCATGGATGAGCTGAAGCCGGTCGTCGAGCTGCTGCGG
>JABDJF010000333.1 GCA_013002645.1 Myxococcales bacterium | reverse complement strand
GTCGGCATCAGCCTCGAGCTCGGCTAGACCGCACGCGTCCGGCTCGAGATGAAACCCGTCCTCTCTGATTGAAAGAACGGGGAGGCGGTGGCATTCTCCGGCGCCGGAGAGGCGCTACGTGGCAAAGGGCATTTACATTGCATCGATACAACCGCGCGCTGGCAAGTCGCTCGCGGCGCTGGGCTTGATGGAGTTGGCCTCTCGACGCGTGGAACGTCTAGGTTTCTTCAGACCCGTGGTTAGCGGGCGCGCCGAATCCGATCGCGAGATCAGCCTCATGCGGTATCGCTATGCGCTCAAGCACGACGCCGAAGCGTCCAGCGGTGGCCCCTACGACGAAGCGCGCGCAATGGCCGCCGCGGATCAATCCGACGAGCTGCTCGCGCGCATCCTTCAGCGATACAAGGACCTGGAGGCCGAGTGCGACTTCGTGGTCTGTGAAGGGACGGACTACACAGGGGTTGGCGCGGCGTTCGAGTTCGAGTTCAACGCGCGCGTTGCCGCTCACCTGGGTACCCCAGTCTTCTTCGTGGCGAACGGACAAGGCCGGGAGCCCGACGAGATTCTCGAGGACGTCAGGGCTGCCCGCCGGGCTTTCGAGCGGGAGGGCTGCCCCATCGTGGCGACTCTGGTCAACCGCGTGGCTGCCGACCGGCTCGCAGAGGTCAAGGAATCCTTTGCCCAGAAATGGCGGGGGAAAGATCCCGCGTACTTGGTGCCGGAGGATCCATCGCTCGGTCACCCAAGCGTTGCCCAAGTCACGGCCGCGCTCGACGGGAAGTTGATGTTCGGTGACGAGCAACGCCTGCACGGGCTGGCACACGAATTCGCGGTGGCGGCGATGCAGCTGCCCAACGTGCTTACGCGCCTGCGGCCGGGCTCGGTGGTGATCACCGGTGGCGACCGAGCCGACGTCGTGCTCGCCTGCCTCGCATCCGTGCGCTCCGAGTCTTTTCCAAACATCGCTGCGATCGTTTTGACCGGTGGCCTCGAGCCAGCTGAACCGGTCGCTCGGCTCATCAGGGGGTTGAGGCGTACGGCGGTTCCGGTCATCGGAGTTGCTGACGACACGTTCACCACTGTGACCAAGGTCAACGAGGTGGGAGGAGCCATTCGCGCCGGGGATGACCGCAAGATTGCGACTGCGCTGGGGCTCTTCGAGGAACACGTGAACCTGCCCGAGCTCACCGAGCGGATCCAGGTGAGCCACTCGTCGCGAGTGACGCCGTTGCGCTTCGAATATGAGCTGATCGAGCGGGCGAAGATCAGTCGCCAACACATCGTGCTTCCCGAAGGGACGGATGAGCGCATTCTACGCGCCGCCGAGATCTTGCTCCGGCGGCGGGTGGTCGATCTCACCTTGCTCGGCGATCCGGCCGAGATCCAGGAGTTGGCATCGACGCTGGGCGTCCAGCTCGACCGCGCGCGAATTGTGGACCCACTCACGTCCGAATGGCGTTCTGGCTTCGCGGATACGTATTTGGACTTGCGAAAGCACAAGGGCGTGAACGAGCACCGTGCCCACGATGCCATGGGCGACGTGAGCTACTTTGGTTCCATGATGGTCTACGAGGGATTGGCCGACGGGATGGTCTCCGGCGCCGCCCACACGACCGCCCATACGATTCGTCCCGCACTCGAGTTCATTCGCACGCGAAAAGGCGTCTCCGTCGTGTCGAGCGTATTTCTGATGTGCCTGCGCGATCGAGTTCTGGTGTATGGCGACTGCGCGGTGAACCCAAACCCGAATGCGGAGCAGCTCGCGGACATTGCCATCAGCTCGGCCGAGACGGCAGCGACGTTTGGGATCGAGCCACGGGTCGCCATGCTCTCTTATTCGACCGGCGCGTCCGGTGACGGCGACGATGTGGCCCATGTCCGCGAGGCGACCAAGATCGCCCGCGGCCGTCGCCCGGATCTTCTGATCGAAGGCCCCATGCAGTACGACGCTGCCGTGGACGCCGGTGTTGCGCGCAAGAAGCTCCCAAACAGCGAGGTCGCCGGGAGCGCCACCGTGTTCATCTTTCCCGATCTCAATACAGGCAACAACACCTACAAGGCCGTGCAG
>JABDJF010000322.1 GCA_013002645.1 Myxococcales bacterium | reverse complement strand
AACCTGAGGCCATTGCCTCGTATGTGGACGCGGTCATCGACCGCTTTCGTCGCGTCGACGTGCTGATCAACAATGCTGGCGGCCAGTTCCCGACGACGGCTGAGACGCTATCGCCAAAAGGGTTTGCGGCGGTCGTCCGCAACAACCTGATCGGCACCTGGGCCATGACGCACGCGGTGGCCAACAAGGCCATGATCCCTCAAAAAAGAGGACGAATCGTCAACGTCATCGCGCAAATCATCCGAGGCTTTCCGGGCATGGTGCACACGGGAGCGGCGCGTGCGGGTGTGGACAACATGACGAAAACGCTTGCAGTCGAGTGGGCGCTTCACGGGATTCGGGTCAACGCGGTTGCACCCGGCGTGATCGTCACCAGCGGCACCAAGCAGTATCCGCCGGAGCTGCTGGACACGGCCGAGAAGGCGAACCCTCTCAAGAGGCTCGGCACCGCAGAGGAAGTCTCTCACCTCATCACCTATCTGGCGTCGCGCTATGCGGATTTCGTCGCGGGTCAGACCTTCTACATCGACGGAGGCGCCAGCATCTGGGGTGACCAATGGTTCCTCCCCGAAGATGTGCCGAAGTACCCGCCGTACCCAGTGCCCGAGCGAGGCTAGGGGCGCGGCTTCCTCTGGAAAATGCTGATTAGATACGCGCAGCCCACCCCGACGAAGTACAGCAGAACGAGCGGGATCAGCATCATGACCATCGTGTAGACATCCTGCGGTGTCAGCAGCATCGAGATGAATGATGCGCAGACGATCCACCAGCGCGAGAATTTCAAGAGCTGCTGCCAGGTCACGATGCCGGCGCCGGCGAGAAAGGTCACGATGACCGGAACCTCGAACACGATGCCGAAGGCGAGCAGCATCCGGCGGAAGAATGGCATGTAGTCTTTGACGAAGAGCGTGGCGACCAGGGTTTCGTCGCTGAAGCCGAGCAAGACGGTGAACGCCTCCGGAAAGACGAGCATGTAGCCGAAAATCGCGCCTCCGGTGAAACAGAGGGTCGATGCGACGATGAACGGAACCGCCAACGCTTTTTCCTTCTTGTACAGTCCGGGCGCGATGAACATCCAGAGTTGCCAGAAGATCCAGGGTGACGCGAGGAGCACGCCAGCGATGAGCGAGTTCTTCATGTACATCATGAAGGCGTCGGCAGGCCCGGCGAATCGAAGCACGGCCTCCCCGGGTAGATTCAACTTCTCCCAGGCGGGCTGAAGCGGTGCGATGAGGAAGTCTTTGATCTCTTTCTTGAACACCCAACCTACGGCGACGGCGGGGATCAAACCGAGGATGGCCCGCAGCAAACGAGACCGAAGCTCGTTGAGATGCTGGAAGAAGCTCATCTCCTGATCGTCTTCTGGAACCGCTGCCCGTTCGGGCTCCGGAATTTGGATCTCCGCAGTGGTCATGGACGCTTGGCCTCGACCGATACGTTCGCTTCGGCGGCGGGCTCGGTCTCATCGGCGAGCGCAGCGGCTGGTGGCGGCGGCGGGAGCCGGCTTGGGGCTTCCGTCGCAGCAGGCTCTTGCGCCTCTGCCGTCTCTTCCTGAACCGGCACGGGTCGGGCTTTGGGCGGGCGAACCGGAGGAGCGCGGAACGGATCGCCTTCGCGCATCAACTCGTCGAGCCCGATCGCTTCTTTGAAATCGCGGCTGGCATTGCGCACCTGGCGGAGACCTTTGCCTACGGTGCGCATGAACGTGGGCAACCTGTCCGGCCCGACCGCCAGCAGGACGATCACGAGGAAGAAAGCTAGCTCCGTCGGGCCGATGCCAAACATGCGCTCCTAAGATGAATCCTTGCCCCCCCGGAAGGCAACCAGATGCAAACTTCCGGTAGTCCGAGGAACCACCGGCCCGTCACTGCGGGAGTCACGACTCCAATCGAATCTGGCGGAGGCGATCGACCGCCCGATGCATGATTCGAACCCGATTCTCATAGTCGCGCGTCAGCTCCTGAATGCGGTTCGCCGCCACCAAGGTTTGCTCGGAGCTATCCGTGTGCTTCCGATAGGACTGGTGAAGCTGTAGGACCATGTCGGAAATGTTTTCGATGGAGCCGCTCATTTGGCGGCCGCCCTCGGCCTGCTCCTGGCTGCTGCGCTCCATCTGCTGTGTGATCAGGCGCATGTTGTCCGCGCTTTTCATGATTTGCTCGGAACCTCGAGCCTGCTCGGCGGTGGCCGCGGCGATCTGCTGAACCGTCTCTGCGATGCGCCCGATCGCATCGGTCACCTGCCTCGAGCCTCTGGCTTGCTCGACGGTCGCCTGCGCAATGACGCCCACCATCGTCGTCGACTGTTTGGAAGATTCGAGAATCTTCTTGAGGGCGCGATCAGCCTCTGCACTCACAGTCACGCCTCGGTCGACCGTGCTCGCGCCACGCTCGACGGCTTCGATCGCGTTCTTGGTTTCTTCCTGAATCGTCTTGATCAGCTCGGCGATCTCTTTCGTGGAGGCTCCGGCCCGCTCGGCAAGGTCCTTGATTTCGTCCGCCACGACGGCGAACCCCTTGCCGTGCTCGCCGGCCTGCGCGGCGATGATTGCAGCGTTCAGTGCGAGCAGGTTCGTCTGTTCGGCGACCTCGTCGATGACGTTCAGGATGTCGCCGATCGCCTCGATGCGATCGCCGAGGTTCGAAATTGTGCTCACTGCCTCGAGCGAGGACGACTTGATGCGGTTGATCTCGTCGGTGATCTTGAGAATGGATTCGGCCCCGGTTTCGGCGTCCGTCGCGACCTCGGCCGAGAGACGCGCCGTCTCGTTGGCATTCGACTGCACCTGGTCGATCGACACATCCATCTCGTTCATCGAAGACGACGTCTCATCTGCGGTCTGCGCGAGCGCGTCCACGTTTCGCGCGACTTCCTTGATGCTGTAGGTCATTTCCTCGATTGACGAAGCTGTCTCTCGAACGCTCGAGCCGAGGTTGCCCATGTTTTCGGCGACCTCGTGATTCGTCGCGTTCATTTGCAGGATGCTCGACGCGCTCTCTTCGGTGCACGATGAAAGGGCTTCGACGCGGTCGCTGATCGACTGCAAGGAGATCGCCATCGACTTGATCGCCCGCGCGGTCTCCCCAACGGCCACCATTTGCTCTCCGAGGCCGCTCGAGAGCTCCTTGACGTTTTCCCCGATGATGCTTTCGACCTCTTCGATTTCGCGGTTAATCGTGCGAATTTGCGCATCGACAGCGTCGACCTCGATCGAAGCGGGCAGGCCGGACACGATGATCATGAAGCCGACCAAACCGAGAACCGCGGCGACCACGCCGGCGATCGAGGCTGCGTACGGCCCAGTCAGGAAGCCCAGGGAGACCCCGACCGGACCCGCGACGAACGCGAGCGCAAAACACATGAAGCCCGGCACTAGATAGCGACTCTTGGCGATTGCCCGAAACATAACCCCCCGATACCGACGTTCAGAGTATCGAACCCGGGGAGGGCCCGGCAAGTTCCCCCGTCCGGCGGGCCGCTCGACTAGGGATCGTCCGTTCAGAGGGGGTTGGTGAGTAGCTGCATCGCGATCTGAAGCGCGAGGGAATAATCCCCCTCCATCTTGAGCTTACCGCCCAAAAACAGCTCCTGAGCCGTCAGCTCCCCCCGCTGAACCAACTCCAAATCCGAAAACTGCAGCTCCGTCGTGAACCCGGGTTCCGCTGGAGGCTCGAGCACGTTGAAGCCCAGGTGGACCGTGATGTCCCCGAGCTCCGGCACCCCGCGAAGCGTCACGTGGCAGGTCAGTGGCTGCCCGGCGAGCGCCTCCTCGAACCGCTTGGAAGCCGTCTGAGCGGCCCCAATGGCCACCTCATCGTCCTCGAGAGCGCCTGATTTCGCGGCCTCTCCGAGGAGAAGGCTCGCCGCGCGACCCGGAAGTGCCGCCGCGATCTTGACCGGAACCCCCTCGGCCGGAGCTGCGCCCGAGCTGAGCGCTCCAGCCTTCGCCGAGAGCACGATAGGCGGCTCGTCGTCGATCCGGAGGCTCGCGGCGCCGGTTACCCCCTTCACGTCGTCCAGGATGCGCTGAGCGCGCTCGTCCCCGCTCGCGGCGCGGCTCTGAAGGACTGTCACCCCTCGGTCGAAGAGCTTGGGAAAACTCTCCCGAAGGAACTCAATTGCTGATGTCTTCATGCGGCGCGGAGCATAGCGAACGA
>JABDJF010000306.1 GCA_013002645.1 Myxococcales bacterium | reverse complement strand
GGGCGGAGCGGGCGAAGACGCTCGCGCAGGCGCTTTGCGTTGACTGAGGGACGGTGGCCGGGCTCGCGAGAGACGCCGGGGGCATGCGCTTTCAACGTGGTCCCCGATGACCAAGAAAAAGTAGTCGAATGAGAAATCTACATCACAAGAACTGTCTTTTTAACACTTATGTACTACCTGTTCGCCTCCGAACTGGAAGAGTGTTTAGTGGTGTACAAGCGTCTCACGGCGGCAATTTTTCTGGCGGCATTGGCCAGTTGCACTGGCGACATTGGCGGCGCTGCTGGACCACGCGTGCCCCCCGGCGTCAATCCACTCACGGATGCCGCCGGTTTGGGGCCGAGCGGTGCACGCAGACTGACGCGCGACGAATACCGTCAAACGTTGAGCGATCTACTTCAGATCGACCCCGGAGCAGACATCGAACTTCTGCCGGCGGACGACCGGACTCCGTTCGACAATGACTACACCACGCAGTTGCCGTCCCGATCGCTAGTCGATGCGATCAAAGCCATCGCGGACCGGACGACATCGACTGCGATGGCGGACGCCGTGTATCGTGCAAGCCTTCTCGGCTGCGAGCCGGTTTCCGCCGACGACGTGTCGTGCTTGCGGACGTTCATCGCCGCGTTTGGTCGAAGGGCGCTGCGGCGACCGCTATCAGCCGAGGAACTCGACGAGTACGCGCAGTTCATCGAGTTCGCGCGAGAAGGCGACGACTTCTACATCGCAGTGGACATGGTCGTACGTGCACTTCTGCAGGACGTGGAATTCATCTATCGCATCGAGGTCGGTGCCCCGGTACAGGGCCGAGCTGGCGTGTTTCGATTGACCGATTTCGAGCTTGCGGCTCGGCTTTCATACTTTCTCTGGGGAAGCACGCCCGATGACTGGCTTCTCGATGCCGCGGCGGCCGGCGAGCTCTGGACATCGGAAGGCCGTGAAGGTGCCGTGACGCGGATGATGCAAGACCCGCGCGCGACCGCACGGGTTCAAGGATTTCACGCACAGTGGATGGGGTACGATGACATCCCGCTTCCAGGCGACATTGCACCCCTTCTTCGCACTGAAAGTGACGCACTGGTCGCCCGCGTTGTCGTCGAAGAACGTCGAAACTGGCACGAGCTATTCACCTTTGAGGAGACGTTTGTCGATGCCACACTTGCCGACCACTACGGGCTGACGCGCCCCGACGGTAGCGAGGGATGGGTCAACTACGGCGACGGCGGCCGTGGCGGGATTCTTTCGCACGGAAGCTTCCTTTCTGGAGGCGCCAAGTTTGGCGACACCAGCCCGGTGCTCCGCGGCATCCTCGTCCGCGAGCGACTTCTCTGCACGAAGATTCCACCACCCGATCCCTCTCTCAACGTCAACGTCGACGAACCGCCCGTCACCGAAGACCCGAACGCCTGCAAAGTCGAACGCTACGCCATGCACGCATCGGGAGGCTGCGCGGGCTGTCATTCGCAAACCGATCCGATCGGTTTTGGCCTCGAGAACTACGGTCCGGCCGGTGCGTTTCGCGAGCACGACATCGATCGACCGGAGTGTGCCATTACTGGCGACGGAGAGCTCGTCGGAGTGGGCTCCTTCAATGGTCCCCGTGAGCTCGGCCAACTGCTCGTTGACTCGGGTGAGCTCGACCCATGCCTCGTCGAGCAGTTCCATCGGTTCGTGGTGGGTCGGCCTGCCCGGGCTGAAGACGTGCGGGTCGTCGACGCCCTGACCGATGACTTCGTCCAATCACCGCGTTTCGATGCGCTGTTGACACGCGTCGCGCTGAGCGAGGCATTTGGTTATCGGGTGGAGGAGTAGAACGATGGGCAAACCATTCAGGCTCCCTCGACGCGCGTTCCTTGCAGGCTTGGGCGGAACCGCAATCTCGCTGCCGTTGCTCGAGGTGATGCACGGGTCGGCCGCTCAGGCTGCGGTCGATCCACGCAAGCGAATGGTGATTTGCTTTGCCGGCTCTTCGCTGCCCCGGCTCGACCTCGTGATTCCAAGCAACCAGGGCGCTGGATACAACCTACCCCGTGCAC